>DATNQB010000053.1 GCA_036702875.1 Oculatellaceae cyanobacterium
GTTGAAAGCAGGTTTGATAAAATTCAGGTAACATAATGTCTTTTTCGGTCTTGGTCACTAATCGAGACCGATATTTTTTACCATACAATGCTCTGCGCGAAGCGCAGAGCGAGTTTCGACGGGGTTGTCACCCCGTCAAATTCTGAACTTAATCAAGAGTCGTCAAAGCAATCAATTTCAGTTTGGTTGACAATTTTAACAGGTTTATTAGACGTAGGAGCTACTTTAGCTATATTTAAAACTTCAGTAGCATGGTTTGTGGCTCTGGGAATTTGGGTTTTATTTAGACTTATTGTTACTAAACAAGCTAAAGGCAGTTCTTATACACTACCTCTTAAGACCTTAGAATGTACTAAGAATTACAAAGATCAAGACGCAATTCATTCTCTATGTTCTGATGTGGATAACAATCTACTTGTGGTAGGTCATCACAAAAATATTAAATTATTTTATTTAAGAACACTTAGCCACCTGTATACTCTACCAGAGCAATCTAATTTTATTATTAGCTCCGTAGTAATTAATGCTACTGGAAAAACTCTGGCTATTGCAGGTAGAGACTGGGTGACGTTGTTAGATTTACAAACCAAAAAAGTGCTTGATCCTTTTAAAGGATGCTCATATCAAAGATTAAATAAAATTGTTATTACTGAAGATTACCAAGAAATATTTTATGGTGAATATAAACAATTTACTGTTAAAGGTTTAGACCAAAATAATATAAATATAAATATTAAAAATAAAAATATTACATGGGAAGCTACCGGAGGTCAAATTGAACAAGGTTTATTTAAGGCTGGTCAATGTGCAGGAAAGTTTGAAGTTAAAGTTAAAGTAGACTTTTTTGAAGCTTCTGTTCCAATTACTATTATTGAGCCTCCCAGACTTGCTCATTTTTCTGTTACTCCTTCTACCGTAACTTTAGAGTTTGGACAGATTCAACAATTTTTAGCAGAAGTATTAGACCAACGACGCAATCCCATACAGGTAAATGTACTGTGGGAAGTAAATGGAGGTGGAACGATTGATCAAAATGGCAAATTTAAAGCTGAAAGTAAGGAAAGAAAGTTTGAAGTTATTGCTTTAGCTAGTTTCATGCGTCAAGTTATTCCAATTACTATTATTGAACCTTCTGAGTTAACAAGAATACAAATTATACCGTCATCTGTAATTTTAGAGCCAGAACAAAAGCAACAGTTTTGTGTAATTGCTTTTAATCAACGAGATGAAGAAATATCTGTTAACAATATAAACTGGAAAGCCGCAAACAGCCAAATTAATAAATCTGGTTCTTTTCGTACCACCGCCTTTCAAAAAGGCTGCTATCAAGTAACGGCGACTGTAGGGCATATTACCGCTCAAGCTGAAGTTACTGTTCCTGCGGTTCTAAAAAAGCTAAAAATATCTCCTGAAGAGGTAGAACTTAAACCAGAAGAAGAGTGTATTTTTACAGTAGCTGGATTTGATCAAACAGGTGAGCCTCTAGAAATAAAAAGTGTTAGTTGGGCAACTACAACAGGTGGCTCAATTAGCAATCAAGGCGTTTTTCAAGGTGATTACACAAAACGTGAAGTTACTGTTACTGCCCAAGTTGGGAATATTAGGGATACGGCTATTGTTACTATCTTACCTGTCTTAAAAAAATTAATAATTTCTCCCAAGTATGTTTGTCTAGAACCAGAAGAAGAGTGTATTTTTACTGTAACTGGATTTGATCAAACAGGCGCTCGCCTAGCCAGAAAAAATGTTGAGTGGACAACTACAACAGGCGGGTCGATTAGCAATGAAGGAGTTTTTAAAGGCGGTTACAAAAATCGGGAAATTATTATCACTGCCAAAGTTGGGGATATTAGCGATATAGCTAATGTTACTCTCATTCCTGTGGTGAAAAAAATAGAAATACACCCAGGCGTTGTTGAACTTAAACCAGGCGAACAGAAACAATTTTTTGTTAAATACTTTGATAAATTAGGAAATGAAATTGATTTAGAGCAATTGCATTTGTTAGTCAGACACCTTGCTCAATTAGAAAACAAATTTGATCCAGGGGAGGTTTATTGGGAAACAACGGGAGGTCAAATTGATCAAGATGGTAGATTAACTGTTGCTCATAGTGACAAAGGCAATTTTCAAGTAACTGTAACTGTAAAACATTTAACTGCTAATGCTGAAGTTAATGTTCTTGCTGTTGTAAGAAAGCTAAAAATATCTCCTGAACAGGTAGAGCTTAAACCAGAAGAAGAGTTGACTTTTACTATAACTGGATTTGATCAAACAGGCGATATTATAGAACTAAAAAATGTTGGGTGGACAACTACAATAGGTGGGGCAATTAGTCGTAAAGGAGTTTTTCAAGGTGGTTACACAAAGAGAGAAGTTACTGTCACTGCCAAAATTGACAATATAAGTGATATGGCTATTGTTACTCTTCTCCCTGTCTTGAGAAAATTAGAAATCTATCCCAGCTTTGTTTATCTTAAACCCTATGAGCAGCAAACTTTTGCCGTAAAAGGCTTTGACCAATTCAGAAACGAAATTGAACCAGGAAACGTTTATTGGGAAACAACTGGAGGTCAAATTGAACAAGATGGTACTTTCACCGTTGCTCAGAGTAACCAAGGCTATCTTCAAGTAAATACAACATCTGTTTCAACTCCGAAGCATACCCAGAATGTAAGAGCGGTGCTTTTATATATTGGGATTTATAGTAGGTTAATATCTTGGTTTATTTCTTATGAAACACTTATAACAGATGTGTTGAGGCTGAATTTCACTTCAGCCGATAATAAAAAACAATTCAATAATTCAATACTCGATGAAACGCAGTTTGAGGTAAATTTAGAGACAACTGAAGAAACAAATATTATAGTACAAGCGGAAGAAGGGCTAGATGTAAAGCTAAATGAATCACCAACAGCTAATTCTATTGTAGAGACGAACATATTAGACTTTCAAGCAGCTTTAGAAGGGTGGTTAGCTCAAAAGCTGCGAAAACTGATAGCTCGTTGTTTCCAATCTATTAGTTGTTTCTGCTTGAATGAAGCAACTGCTAACTTAAGTGCTTCTGCGGATGTCTTTGTTTTAGCGGTTGAATTTAATCCCTATAAATATTTTAAATGTCTTAAAGTTCTCCCCGGTCATTCAGAATCTGTTATTTTCTTGGCTATTACACCAGATGGACAAAAACTTATTAATAGTAGCTGGCACGAGCCTATTCAAATCTGGAATATAACTACGGGAGAGCTACTTAATACGCTAGAAGCTTGCTTTGTTGAATGTGTTGCTATTGCTCCAGATGGACAGACGCTTGTCAGTGCTGATTGGGGTAGCACCATTAAAATTTGGGATTTAAATACCAGTAACTTATTACACTCTATATATTGTGCAGATTCAGTTGTTTTAGTTGCCATTACTCCAGATGGGCAAAAAATTGTAAGTGTAGACACAAATAACGTTATTAAAGTCTGGGATTTAAATGATCAAGAACTATTGAAAAATCTGGGAAGCTCTTTAGAAGATTATATCCATCCTTCTTGGTGGCATAAGCGTATTGTTATTACCCCAGATGGAAAGAGAATAATTTCTGCTCTAAAAACTCTAACTATTTACGATTTAGAGACCGGAGAAATCGTAAATAATTTAAGACCAAAAATAAATTTTACTTATTCGTTAGCTATGACGCGAGATGGGAAAAAGCTTATTAGTAGCCATAAAAAACAAATTAAAATATGGGATTTAAAGGCAAAACATCTAAAAATTTTATTTAGTTTAAAAAGTCGTGCAAAAGAAGTTTATGCTTTAGCGGTTACGCCAGATGACCAAAGATTTGTATCATCTGGTTGTATAGTAGATAGCGATTTAGAAGATGAAATAAGTAATTATGGATCTGTGATTGAAATATGGGATATTAATACAGGAGAAAAAATTCATTCTATAGAAGAGTATCACAGTGGAAATAATTGTGTTTATTGTCTTGCAATTACTCCAGACGGAAAACAAATTATCACTGGTTATAGAGACGGAAGTATTAAAATTTGGGGAATACCAGAATTAGATGGATAGAACAATATAATTGTGAAAAATGGATAAACGTAGGTCGTGAAACTATTAAATCCTAATTCTAATTTAAAGTGTATGGTAAGTTAGCATTAAGGCGGGATAGCTGTACTAGACTAAAAATAGCTTGAACTAGCTCGATATTTAACACCACTATCAGCATTTATGAAAGCAATTGAAACCACAGCCACAATTAATGAAAACGGGGAACTTAAACTAGATAAATCGCTAGAAGTTACCAAACCACAGCACGTTCGTATTATTGTTTTACTTTCCGAAGAAGACGAAACAGACACAGATGAAACGCCCACAAAAATAGTTATAGAAGGAATTCGGCAAGGTTTACACGAGGCTTTAACTGGACAAACTATACCCCTCTCAGAAATGTGGGAAGGAATTGAGGGGTGAGTGAACCATTACCAATCCAAATCGCTCTTACACCTCGTTTTAAAAGGGATCTACGAGAACTCACTAAGCGCTATCGTTCAATTCGTAGCGATCTCCAACCCTTAATCGAGCAACTTCAAGCAGGTGAAATCCCTGGAGATAGAATTGCTGGAGTTAAACATCAGGTTTTCAAAGTTCGTCTCAAAAATAGCAACATTCAAAAAGGAAAAAGTGGAGGCTATCGAGTTATTTATTATCTGAAAACTGCTCAAGGAATCATACTCACTACAATTTATTCCAAATCGGATATATCTGATGTTAGTAATGAAATAATTGAAGAAGCGATCGCACAATATGAACAAGAAATTATTCTGCCAGATAACCAAAGCTAACACTACAAATAATTTAAACATCCTAAAATGTAACCGTTAAATCGGCGGCAAAGTAAGAATTATTTTAGTGTTGATTTCTTTAGCAGTAGTCAACCTATTAAATTCTAATTCTAATTAAACTGTAGAGACGCGAAATTTCGCGTCTCTACACCATTGCTACTTCTGGAATCGCACCTTGCATTTTGCCTAACCAATCAATTAAGCTTTCTAACTGTTTATCAGCTTTGAGGACTGCTAAACCACGTATTGTTACTTTACCTGGAGAGTAAACAAAACGCGATCGCAGATGATCTGGTAAGTTAGCAGAAATTAAATTCCAAGCAGGTTCCTCCATTGGAGTTTCTAAAACAATGTGTTGCTTTGCTTCTGGTTTGATACGACTAAAACCGAGTTGTTTAGCCACTTGTTTTAGTTCCATAACACATAATAATTGTTTAGCAGCTTTAGGAATTTCACCATAGCGATCGCTCCATTCTGCGGCAATATTTGCTAATTCTTCTTTACTATTAGCAGCAGCAACAGCACGATACGCACTCATCTTTTGCTCTAAATCTTGGATGTAGTCAGCAGGAATTAACGCAGTAAGTTGTAAATCAATCTGCGTATCATCAACTTTAGGAATTTCTTGTCCGCGAATTTCACGGATAGATTCTTCCAACATTTCCATATATAAATCGAAACCGATCACATCCATTTGTCCAGATTGTTCCGCACCTAATAAGTTACCAACACCGCGAATTTCCATATCTCGCGTTGCCAATTGATAACCGGAACCTAATTGAGTAAATTCTTGAATTGCTCTTAAACGTTGTCTTGCAGCATCAGTTAATTTACTTTGCTTAGGATAAAATAACCATGCGTGTGCTTGAATACCTGCACGTCCTACACGCCCCCGCAATTGGTATAACTGAGATAATCCAAATTTATGAGCATCTTCAATTAAAATTGTATTAACTCTGGGAATATCTAATCCCGATTCAATAATAGTAGTGCAAAGAAGAATATCTGCTTCACCTGAACTAAAAGCTAACATTGTTGCTTCTAATTCTGATTCATCCATTTGACCATGTGCGATCGCTAATCTACATCCAGGAATCATTTCCCGCAACTTCCCACCAGTTTCTTCAATTCCTTCTATTCGCGGTACAACATAAAATACCTGTCCACCACGATCTAATTCTTGACGGATTGCAGTTCTAATCGCTTCAGGATCGAAAGAAGAAAGATGAGTTTTAATCGGACGACGGGATGGGGGGGGAGTAGTAATTAAACTCATTTCCCTAATTCCCGATAACGACATATAAAGAGTACGAGGAATAGGAGTAGCACTAAGAGTAAGCACGTCTACCTGAGTTTTTAAGGATTTAATCTTTTCTTTTTGATTAACACCAAATCGCTGTTCTTCATCTACTACCAACAAACCTAAATCTTTTACTTTAATTTCCTTACTTAATAACTGATGAGTACCAACAACTATATCTAACTCACCAGTTGCTAATCGTTGGATAATATTACGACGTTCTTCAGCAGAACGGAAACGGTTAAGTAAACCAACGTTAACAGGATAAGGTGCAAACCGTTCTTTAAGAGTGTGGTAATGTTGCTGCGTTAAAATAGTCGTTGGTGCTAAAAATACTACTTGTTTACCAGCAGTAACAGCTTTAAAAATAGCGCGAATTGCAACTTCAGTTTTACCAAAACCAACATCACCACAGACTAAACGATCCATTGGGCGATCGCTTTCCATATCCCGCTTCACATCTTGAGTCGCCTTTAACTGATCTGGTGTTGGTTGATAAGGGAAAGAATCCTCTAATTCCTCTTGCCAAGGTGAATCAGGCGGGTAAGTAAAACCTGTTTGTTGCGATCGCTTGGCATACAAATTCAGCAAATCAACAGCTAACTTCTTAATCGCCTTACGGACTTTACCCTTAGTTTTTTCCCAAGCTTTACCAGACATCTTATGAAGTGCTGGTGCTTGATCAGCCGTATGCCGAAATCTAGATAAAGAACCAACCTGATCCGCAGCTACCCGTAATAAACCATCAGCATATTGAATAACTAAATAATCACGAGTTTCATGATTGAGCGTCAAACTTTCCAACTTCAGAAATTTACCAAGCCCATGATTACGGTGAACCACATAATCACCCGCTTCTAACTTATTCGGATCAACTTGTTTAGAAGCAGCACGACGACGCTTGCGAATATAACTAGGAGTTGCTAAAGAATGCTGCCCAAAAAATTCCCGATCTGTAATTACAACTAATCTAAAAGTAGGCAGAATAAACCCTTCCAATTCTGCCAAACCGGAATATTTTACAGCTACAGGCGTATGTTGAATTTGTAACTTATCAATAGCAGGATAATCGCGGGGGTTAGGAACAAATTGCGCTGGACAATCATGTTCTTGCAACAAGGAAACAGATCTAGAAGGTTGCGCCGAAACAATCCAAACTCCGAAACGGCGATCGCGTTCCTTTCTCAAAACGTCTGCTATCTTGGCAAATTGATGGGGAGTTGTAGGCAGTGGACGACTAGCCAAATTAATCCCACTATTTTCATCAATCAACTCCGACAAATAAAGATGCTTAAACTTAGCAGTTATTTCCCCAATAGACTCGTCAAAACTACGATGCAATCTGCGTACATCTGATTGCTGACTGCTGATAGCTGATAGCTGTTCATCCGCGTGTTCCACCCAGCGATCGCTATGAGCGCGACACTGGTCATCTTCATCAATAGCAACTAAAGTATTCTCAGGCAAATAATCTAATAAGGAAGCAACATTTTCAAACGCCTTCCCTAATAATTGCCTGACGCTTTTCTCCTCTTTTTCTGCGTTTTCTGCCTCTTGCGCGTTCGTTTGCTTTAAAACATCTATAACAATTGGACGAAAATCAGTTGGAGTCAAAAGCAAATGCTTAATCTGATCCAAAGATCTTTGAGTACCTGGATCAAACTCCCGCATTTGATCCAACTCATCGCCAAACCATTCCAACCTTACCGGAAGTTCAGCCGACACCGGAAACACATCAATAATATCTCCGCGCCGACTCCATTGCCCCTCCATTTCCACCAGAGGAACGCGATCGTAGCCTAGTTGCGCTAATTTTTGACTAAAAACGCCTAACTCCCAAGTTTCCCCTTGGTTAAGCCTCAAACAGAAAGGACTGAAAGCATCAGGCGGAGGCAAATGAGGTTGAAGCGATCGCTCAGTTGCCACAATCGCCATTTTAGCTGATTTAGCACCATTTCCATTACCGATCGCCAATGACCCATGACCGATGACCAAATCCGCTAACACCTGCATTTGTCCCCAAGTCATCTCCGACTCAGGATCAAAAGGTTCATAAGGCGACGCTTCCGAAGTTGGGTAAAAATGTACCGTCTGCCAACCCATCGCCTCTAATTGGGCAGCCCAACGTCCAGCTTCTTCTAGGGTTGCCGTCACCACAAACAAATTTTTTTCCTCTGTTTGTGCCATTGCAGACGCTACAAGCCCTTTAGGCAAGCGAGGAATGCCTGTTAATCGCACAAATTGCTGGCGATCTAACTTAGAGAGGAATTCACTGGTGAGAGGCGATCGCCCCAAGGCACGAATAATAGAAGAGAATGCCATGAAGAAACAAAACTGGTTAACAAAAGGGACTAATAAGACGGATAGCTGCTTATCTTAACTATTCTAGAAGGGTTTCATTAGCAGTATGCGCTATTAGGTGATTATTAGTAGACCTCTTGCATAAGCAAAATTTTGGATAATTAACCACAGATATCCACAGATGCACACAGATAAACACAGATGTAATAAGTGATTAACGCTAATCTGGAAAAGATACCGAATCGCTTTTTCCTTAATCGGTTCAGGCGATACCTATACTCTTACAAAAGCTCTACCCTATAATGAAGTTTCATTCCCTGTTTGATTCAGATAATAACGGTCACAAGTCTTTTGAGTTACCAGGCGCACACCCTCACTACAACCCCGATCGCCCTGGACAAGTAGAACATATTTTCTTAGATTTAACCCTAAATATTCCCAATCAAAGCTTCCAAGGGACTTGCACCATTAGTTTAACTCCCGTGCGTAGTGGGATTAACCAGTTGACGCTAGATGCAGTCAATCTCAATATTGCATCTGTCCAGGTTGATGAAACGCCACAAACATTTGATTATGATGGCGAACAACTACACATTTACCTGCAAAAACCCACTCAAGCTGGAAAAGTTATTAAAATTGCGATCGCCTATTCTGTAGAAAAACCCCAACGCGGTCTCTATTTCATCCTCCCAGATAAAAACTACCCCAACAAACCCACGCAAGTCTGGACACAAGGAGAAGATGAAGACTCTCGCTTCTGGTTCCCCTGTTTCGACTACCCAGGACAATTAGCAACCTCAGAAATTAGGGTGCAAGTTCCTAAAAAATTCATCGCTATTTCTAATGGAGAATTAATTAATACAGAAGAAACTGGTGAAAATAAAATTTACCACTGGTCACAACAACAAGTACACCCAACTTACTTAATGACTTTAGCAGTAGGTGACTTTGCTGAAATTAAAGATGAGTGGAAGAGTAAACCTGTCACCTATTATGTAGAAAAAGATCGTGAGGAAGATGCCCGCCGTAGCATGGGCAAAACTCCCCGCATGATCGAGTTTTTCAGTGAAAAATACGGCTACCCTTATCCTTATCCTAAATACGCGCAAGTATGCGTAGATGATTTTATTTTTGGAGGGATGGAAAATACTTCTACAACTCTATTAACAGATAGATGTTTACTAGATGAACGCGCAGCATTAGATAATCGTGGTACAGAAAGCTTAGTTGCCCATGAACTCGCCCATCAATGGTTTGGCGATTTAGTAGTAATTAAACACTGGTCACACGCTTGGATTAAAGAAGGAATGGCTTCTTATTCTGAGGTAATGTGGACAGATCAAGAATATGGCAAAGATGATGCTGCATATTACATCCTAAATGAAGCACGTAGTTATTTAGCAGAAGATGCTTCTCGCTATCGCCGTCCGATTGTTACTCATGTTTATCGAGAAGCAATTGAATTATACGATCGCCACCTCTACGAAAAAGGCGCTTGCGTATACCACATGATTCGCGCCGAGTTGGGTGATGAATTATTCTGGAAAGCAATTCATACATTCGTTCAGGATAACGCTTATAAAACAGTAGAAACAATTGACTTATTAAGGGCAATTGAAAAAGCTACCGGACGCAACTTGTTATTCTTATTTGATCAATACGTTTATCGTGGTGGTCATCCAGATTTTCAAGTTGCTTATTCCTGGGATGCAGATAGTAAACTAGCCAAAGTCACTGTCACCCAAACTCAAGCTAAAACCGATACAAATGGTAGCAAATATTTATTTGATCTCAAAATACCTATCAGCTTTGGTTATAGCCAGCAAGAGTCAAACACTCAATCTAAAACTTTTAAGGTACGAAGCAACCAGCGAGAACAAAGTTTTTACTTCCCCTTAGAAGAAAAACCACAATTTGTGAGTTTTGATGTTGGTAACTATACCTTAAAAACTGTTTCTTTAGAATACCCACTTCCAGAACTCAAAGCCCAACTTAAATATGACCCCGATCCTGTTTCTCGCATCTATGCGGCTGAAGCAATCGCTAAAAAAGGCGGATTAGAAGCAATAAAAGCATTATCTGAAGCCCTCCAGGAAGATTCATTCTGGGGAGTTCGGGCGGAAGTTACAAAACTACTAGCTTCAATAAAACTAGATCAAGTTTTTGAAAGTTTGGTTGTAGGTTTAAAAGATGAAAATCCTTTAGTGCGTAGAGCAGTAGTTGATGCTTTAAGTAATATCAAAACCATAGAAAGTTACAACGCGCTCAAACAAGTTGTACAAAATGGTGATGCTAGTTACTATGTTGAGTCAATGGCTGCTAAAGCATTAGGCGGTATGGTATCAGCTAATCTCAAAGATCAGCAAGATGAGACTATTGAAATATTGACTCATGTTTTGAGGGAAAAAACTGGTTGGAATGAAGTTGTCCGTACAGGTGCGATCGCAGGTTTAAGTCAACTAAAAACTTCTGATCTTGCACTAAGTACAATTCTTGAGTATACTGCCCCAGGTATTCCGCAATCGTTACGGCTTTCAGCTATTCGCGCACTGGGTAGTATTTCTACAGGTCAAACCCCCAACAATGTTGAATGGATTTTAGAGCAACTAGAGGAATTTTCTAAAGAAAGCTTCTTTTTAACACAAGTTTCAGTTGCGGCGGCGCTAGGACAAATGGAGACAATTAAAGCTATAGAAATATTGCAATCTCTAGCCGATCAAACTCCTGATGGACGAGTACGCCGCATGGCAGAAGAAGCTATTTCTACCGTACAGAAAAAAGCAGGTTCCGATCAAGCAGTTAAACAAATGCGAGAAGAATTAGATCTCCTGAAAAAAGAAAATCAGGAACTCAGAAGTCGCATAGAGAACCTAGAAGCTAAAGCGAAAGTAGTTAGCAATAAGTAATCTAAAACCGCATACCCATAGCTCCCCGCCCGCAGTCAGGGGAGTTTTAATATACAATTGGCATATAACGGCTATCAGTCTAAACCGAACGCTATTTGTGTGAACTTATAGCCTAACTTACAGATATTTTTCTCTTATTGGCAACACAATCTTGCAAATATAGATTAATTAATTTTTGAGAAGATATACCTATCTCTTTAGCCATAGTTTCAAAATATTCAATCACATCAATTACTAGGGGAATAGTGACTTGTTGTTTTAACTGTTTAGCAAAAGGATTCGGTCTTTTTTTCATCTTTGAAAGATCATATTCAGGCTGCATTAGTTTATCTCCTATATTGTTTAATTTCATTCTTAGTCGCTTTTCTAGCAGATATAATTCTAATAATCCAGTTATTTGATTAATTCCTAAAGAAGACGCGAGTTTTCTACCACGTCTTTCATCGAGTAGCAATAGATCTGCTTTTAACTCTAAGGCTAAAACAATGGCTTCTGCTTCACCAATATCTAATTTACTTTGTAGTATAGCCACTTGTTGAATATCACTAACAGTTTGAACTTTTATCCAAGGTAGCGTTTGGACTTCAACTGTACCTGGTACTATATAGCCTAAACTCACCATTTCATCATAAACTGCTTGGGGTATGATGACCTGCTGATAAAGTTGATGGAGAAGATTAAGGAGTCCAACTGCTGCTAAATTTGTAATCAGCGAAGTATCACTAACAACAATCATAGTCTTCCCATCGAGCGTAGAGTTTGAATATCTTCTTCAAACTCGTCAATATCATAATGAATGCAAATACCTCTACTGGCAATTTCCTTTTGAAAATCTAACAAGCTCATTCCTGCTAAACTACGAGCTTTACCAAGAGAAATTTTATCTTGTTGGAAAAGCATAATTGCTATTTCCAGCTTTAATTCTACTTCTGACATTTCAGCAGATTGTAAAATATCATCAGGAATAACAACGCTCATTTTTCTAATTTAAAATATAGGTTTCAATTAACTAAGGGTTTTGAAATTGAATTTGATCTTCAAACGAGCCTTAAAATTTCCAGACATATATTAACGAAAGGAAAGATTAGGACGTTTTAGTGATAGGGCTAGGCATTTGGAATATCAGTAATTTGTCTACCGAATAACTTTTCACTAAATACCTAGCCGCTATTAATTGTCCGAAGCTACCCTTTAATAGCTACAGTCGCTCAACTTTCTTGCTTTAGTGATTCCATATCGAGTACAAAACGATACTTCACATCACTTTTAAGCATCCGCTCGTAAGCTTCATTAATTTTTTGGATCGGAATTAATTCAATGTCCGAAACAATATTATGTTCAGCGCAGAAATCAAGCATTTCTTGCGTCTCCCTGATTCCGCCAATTAATGACCCAGCAAGCTGACGGCGCTTAAAAATCAGGTTTTCAATACTTGGCGAGGGATGCGGGGTACCAGGTACTCCTACTAAACACATTATGCCGTCGCGCTTGAGCAACTCCGTGTATGCGTCTAGGTTGTGCGGTGCTGCTACTGTATTTAGGATGAAGTTAAAACTATTGAGGTGCTGTTTCATTTCCTCCTCATTTTTTGACACTACCACCTCATCAGCACCAAGTCGCAAAGCATCCTCTTTCTTGTCTGCTGATGTCGTGAACAACACAGTATGAGCGCCAAAAGCATGAGCAAACTTGACCCCCATGTGTCCTAAGCCGCCTAAGCCGACGATGCCAACTTTGTCACCCTTTTTCACCTGCCAGTGGCGTAGCGGTGAGTAGGTGGTGATGCCCGCACACAGCAAAGGTGCAACGCCAGCAAGGTCAAGTTTTTCAGATACGTGAAGAACATAGTTCTCGTCTACGACAATTTGGTTAGAGTAACCGCCGTAAGTAATCTTCCCAGTTTGCTTTTCTGGGCTGTTGTAGGTAAAAATAGCTCCGTTTTCGCAGAACTGCTCAACCCCCTCACGGCAACTAGGACAAGTACGGCACGAATCGACCATACAGCCAACACCAGCAAGGTCGCCGACTTTAAAGCTTTTTACCTCATTACCAACCTTGGTTATACGCCCAACAATTTCATGTCCAGGTACGACGGGGTAAGTTGTATTTTTCCACTCGTTACGGACTGTGTGTAGGTCAGAGTGACACACTCCACAGTAGAGAATTTCGATCTGCACGTCGTTTGCGCCTGGTTCACGTCGCTCGAAACTGAACAAACCCAAGGGCGCGGCAGCACTTTGAGCGGCGTATCCAATAGTTTTAATCACGAATTATCTCCTTTGAAAATTTAACATTGACAGGTTTATAAAGTCTTTGATGATATAAAAACTGTTGTGCAAATTTACAGATGTCTTATCAAGATTAAACAAAACTCCCCGTCTGTAAGCAGGGGAGTGGTTAAACCCATAGTACCTATGTCAACTACTTGCGAAACATAAACCAAAGCGGTAAATGCTAGAAAGTTTGTAGTTTTATATACTATATTTAAGAAAAGAGAAGAAAGTGACCAGCAGAGTCAGGCAAGATTTATCAAAGACTACCCGCAAATCCCTATCTATAAAGTCAATATCTGGTAAAGTTTCTTGCCCTTGAACGACTAGCTGATTACTTTACAAAACTTAATAATTTGAGAGGCAAAGAAACAGCGTGAGTCAGCATCAACTTGCTCAGTTGAGGCGCTATGATCCAGAAGCGATCGCCCAATACTATCGCTCTCGTCCCTGGTTAGCTATCTGGCGTACCCTAGTTATAATTGGATCTTTTGTTGGGTTTATCTTAGGCTTACAGTGGGATAAATGGAGCAATCAAGTTGAGCAGAATAAATATCAACGGGCTACTCAACTGCGAGAACTACTAACCAAACTTGGCGCTACATTTATTAAAGTTGGTCAAGCACTCTCGACACGCCCCGACCTAGTACGCAAGGACTTTTTAGAAGAATTAGTTAAATTACAAGACGAACTACCGCCATTTGATAATGCGATCGCTTTAAATATTATTGAAACTCAGCTAGGACGCACTGTAGCAGAAGCATATCAAGAAATTTCTCCTTTACCTGTTGCAGCCGCTAGTCTGGGTCAAGTTTATAAAGCACGTCTGCACACTGGGGAAGAAGTAGCAGTTAAAGTACAGCGACCCAATTTATTACCAACTTTAACACTTGACCTGTACTTAATGCGCTGGGCTGCTAAATTATTTGCGCCTTTGCTACCTTTAAATCTCGGTCATGACTTGAGTTTAATTGTAGATGAATTTGGCGGCAAATTATTTGAAGAAATTGATTACCTCAATGAAGGTCGCAACGCCGAAAAATTTGCCACTAATTTCCGCGACGACCCTACAGTTAAAGTTCCGGCTATCTATTGGCGCTATAGTAGCAACCGCGTCCTTACTTTAGAGTGGATTAACGGCTTTAAATTAACAGATACCGACCGGATTAAAGCCGCAGGTTTAGACACCGATGCTTTAGTGCGAATTGGTGTTAACTCAGGGTTACGTCAGTTATTAGAACATGGCTTTTTCCACGCTGACCCGCATCCGGGTAACTTGTTTGCTACCCTTGATGGTCGCATGGCTTATATCGACTTCGGTATGATGGATCAGTTAAATCAAGATACCAAAGAAACCTTAGTCACTTCAGTAGTTCATTTAATTAATAAAGACTACATTGACTTGGCTGGTGACTTTGTGAAACTCGGTTTTCTGACACCAGATACCGATATTATGCCCATTGTTCCAGCATTAGAACAAGTATTAGGTGATGCGATTGGCGAAAGTGTTGGAAACTTTAACTTTAAGACAATTACAGATAAGTTCTCGGATTTAATGTATGAATATCCATTCCGAGTTCCTGCTAAGTTTGCCTTAATTATTCGTTCTTTGGTAACACAGGAAGGTTTAGCACTCAGCATCAATCCTGATTTTAAGATTGTGGAAGTTGCCTATCCTTATGTAGCAAAGCGTTTACTAACTGGAGAAACACCAGAATTGCGGCTGCGCTTGATTGAAGTGTTGTTCAAAGATGGTAAATTCCAGTGGCAACGACTAGAGAACATGATTGCGATCGCACGTTCTGATGGTAACTTTGACTTACTACCCACAGCACAGCTAGGTTTACAGTATCTTTTATCAAATGAAGGTCAATTTCTGCGTAATCAGCTAGTAATAGCTTTAACACAAGATGACCGCCTACATACTGAGGAAGTAAAACGCCTCTGGAATCTAGTAAAAGATGAATTGAAACCTGCACGACTGTTTAACGTGGCATTAGGTGCATTAACAGAATTCTCTAGTGTAGGCACTGCTACTGCGATACCAACAAGCGTAGCTATCAACAAGCCTTTTGGTAATAAGCAATAAACTATTTGTCGGCTGATCAATCGTATATACTTAACACTCCCACAAGTTTATGCCTGTGGGTTTTTTGTTCACTTTTCTGTAAAATCTGCCAGTATCTAGATCAATAGGAGTTATTAGTGTATTACTTACCTGAACCGCCATATTTTTTACTCGTTGTTGGTTTGTTCGCTGGCATGACCTCTGGACTTGCCTTTGAAGCAACTTTAAAACAAAAAGTAGGAGAGTGGTCAAAACATCGCTCTAGCCGCACTTTAGCAGAAATGAAAGGATCGCAATTACAATTGCCATTTCTAGGTATGGCAGGCGGAGTTGTGATGTTTCTGTCGGCTGGGTTAGAAATTTTTGGTTTTCCTAGCTGGCTATCTTATGCTATCTCGATGCCCCTGACAATTTTTATTGGCTTATTAATTTGGTGGCAACTGCGTAATGTTTTAACTCAACTAGAACGTGGCGGTTCAAAAGCTTTGGATTTAGATATGTTTACTTGAGTTGTTGCATTTATAACAATCGCCAAGGTACTTAGGACAAGCTTTGTTAAATTAATCTATCAGGAGATAGACAAACTTGCTCGCTCAAATCTTGATTAACATCTGCGTAATCCGCGCTTATCTGCTCACATCTGCGATAAAAAAACCAAATTGTGATTGAGAGCAAGAAGTATAATGTCCTAACGGCTAGATGCGATTGTTATAGTGATTTTTTAAAACGCCAAAAATCGCACTTAGTAGCGCAGAGGGACGTAAAGGTTCCTCTGGCGTTTTTGCGTATTACAATATTTTAAAATTGAGTACTGCTAAATATTGCCTCTTCAATGCTATGAAGCGCTGTATCAAAATCATCATTGATAATTTGGAGATCAAATTCATCGGCGGCGGCAATTTCAGTTTTAGCATGGCTTAGACGTTTAGCGATCGCTTCTTCTGCATCTTGACCTCGACCGCGCATCCGTTTTTCTAGTTCAGTAAAAGAAGGCGGCAAAATAAATATTTTTAGTGCAGAAGGGAAGGATTTAGCTATTTGCCTTGCCCCTTCAAGTTCAATTTCTAGTATCACCCACTTGCCTTGCTGGATTTTCTCTTCTACCTGTTGGCGAGGAGTTCCGTAATAGTTACCAGCATACTCAGCCCACTCTAAGAGTTCATCAGCCTTGAGCATCTGTTCAAATTCCAGACGGCTGACAAAATAGTAGTTTTTACCATTAATTTCTTTGGGACGAGGGGCGCGAGTTGTGGCAGATACAGATAAATATAGTTCTGAATGACTCTGCACTAGCGATCGCAGTAAGGTTCCTTTGCCCACACCACTTGGCCCAGTTAAAACAATCAGTCTTCCTTCTACCTTCTGATCATTCATTCGGTTAATCTCATCAGTAGTTATCCTCGTTAGCTATTGCTAACATGACTATCTTTACCAAGAACAAAACGATGAGCAACTGTTTCTGGCTGGATTGCAGACAGAATTACATGGCTAGAGTCTGTAATAATCACTGCTCTAGTACGCCGTCCATAAGTAGCATCAATTAATTGTCCTCTATCTTTGGCATCAGTAATGATGCGTTTAATCGGTGCAGACTCTGGACTCACAATCGCCACAACTCGGTTTGCAGAGACAATGTTACCAAAACCAATATTAATCAATTGAATATCCATGACAAATTAATGGTATAGCAAAATTACTACCTTATTAGGGCTTAATTTCATGTTATCTAGAAATATTTTGACTAACAAGGCTAAAATTACCCTAAAAAACTTTTTTTTAGGTATTTTACGCTGATTTTCACGCTTTTCTGCCTTTGGACATAATTCCAAAGATATAAATGAACGGATTTTATCTATTTTGTGGTTATGAAAATAATAAGTAGATTGGCAAAATTAAACTTAAGTTGTTAATTGTTAATGCTAAAAATGAAATTTAGCTAAATCTAGACAAGGTAGGAAATAACGGTGCGAACTGACAAGTCAGCGCTTGCGCTATCGCACACCTCAAAGACGGCTAATCTACCCCATACCAGAAATATGATCGCTCTAATTCCGCTTAACCTCATTGTATGGTTGCGGATTCAGCTACACTGTGGAATGGTTAAGTCGGATAAATAATCGGAATGGAAATCGGTCAAAAAGTTAAAGTCTACCGCCTAAGAGATCGTGTATCTCCCGTGATCGCCAGCAAACTCGGTAAAGTCGGCACGATTCAAGATTTCAGAATGACAGACGGCAGTGGTGTCGGCATCGTTGTCCAGTTTGATGATAAATCTGCTACCTGGTTTTTTGAAGACGAACTGAAAGTTGTAGAAAGCTAAAAATGCCCCTAATTCTCACCTTCTTGGGCAAAGGTGGCACAGGTCGCACCACGATCGCGATCGCTGCCGCCAAAAAGCTGGCTAGCCTTGGTCAGCGAGTGCTACTGGCAGGACAAGACCCTGGCCCTGCCTTGGGACTATTATTGGGAACCTCCATAGGATCTGATCCGATGGAAATAGCACCCAATCTCCAGGTAGTACAGTTTCAAAGCACTGTACTACTAGAGCGTAATTGGGAAGAAGTTAAAAAACTCGAAGCTAAGTATTTGCGGACTCCCCTGCTGAATAACGTTTATGGTCAAGAACTAGGTGTCTTACCAGGAATGGACAGCGCACTGGCTCTCAATACTATTCGGGAGTACGAAGCCAGTGGCAAATATG
The DNA here is from genome assembly GCA_036702875.1 of Oculatellaceae cyanobacterium. Classification (GTDB taxonomy): domain Bacteria; phylum Cyanobacteriota; class Cyanobacteriia; order Cyanobacteriales; family PCC-9333; genus Crinalium. Next base: position 18,382 of record DATNQB010000053.1, read on the forward strand.
ATGTGATCATCTACGACGGTGATGGAGATCAAGCCACCCTGCGGATGCTAGGTTTACCAGAAATCTTAAGCTGGTACATCCGTCGCTTCCGCAAAGTAGTGGAAGATTCCGATGTCTGGAAATCTGTCTCTCCGTTTATTCAACCTGTGAGCAGTGCTGTTTTGAACGTTAGCTGGACAGGAGAAAACTTTGCCCAGCAACCAACGCAAGATGTGAATAACTTACTAGAGCAGGGCAAAGCGGCGGTAGCTAATCCCAACCGTGTAGCAGCTTACCTAGTGAGTACTAATGACGCTGCTGCGATCGCAACTGCAAAATATATTTGGGGTAGCGCACAACAAATTGGCTTAACAGTAGGAGGTATCCTGCTGAACCAAGATGCGGTAACGGAAGCATTGACTGCTGAATTTGACCCCCTATCAGTAAGTGCCATTCCTAGTTGCCAAAATCAAGATTGGCAACCCTTGATGGACGCATTACCAGATTTTAGTCTGGCCTCCCAAGCTCCCAAACCGATCGCTATTGACATGGCTGCGCGTCAGGTACGTTTGTATTTACCAGGTTTTGACAAAAAGCAGGTAAAACTAACTCAGTCTGGCCCCGAAGTCACGATTGAAGCAGGCGATCAAAGGCGCAACATTTTGCTACCACCGCAACTCAGCGGTCAGTCAGTCAAAGGTGCTAAGTTCCAGAATAGTTACTTAACGATTTCTTTTTAACACGAGTAAGGGGTGAGGGCTAAGGAGTAAGGAGTTAAGTTCAATTAATTTAGTTAAAAACTTAAAACTTTTTGCTTTGAATACCAATTTCATACTCCCCCTACTCTGTAGATGTAGCCAACATTTTTGAAATTAGTATTAGTACCTAGTTTTATGTCTAATCCTCCTTCGTCTCCTACTTCTCTCGAACCAGAAGATCGCAGTGCCAAAACTCGGCAAATGCTGGGTATGAAAGGCGCTGCCCCTGGTGAAAGCTCAATTTGGAAAATCCGCTTACAGCTAATGAAGCCGATTACTTGGATTCCCTTAATTTGGGGGGTAGTATGCGGTGCGGCTTCTTCTGGTGAATATAGTTGGACGCTGGAAAATGTCCTCAAAGCAGCGACTTGTATGTTAATGTCAGGCCCGTTGCTAACAGGTTATACTCAAACGATTAACGACTTCTATGATCGCGAAATTGATGCGATTAATGAACCTTATCGCCCAATTCCTTCTGGTGCAATTTCCATTCCCCAAGTTGTTACCCAAGTTGTAGTGCTACTACTCGGTGGAATCGGTATTGCTTACACTCTTGATCAGTGGGCTGGTCATGATTTCCCAATCATTACCTGTTTATCTCTTGGCGGTTCTTTCTTAGCTTTTATATATTCTGCGCCACCACTAAAGCTCAAGCAAAATGGTTGGTTGGGTAACTACGCTTTAGGAGCTAGTTATATTAGCTTACCTTGGTGGGCTGGTCATGCTTTGTTTGGACAACTTAACTGGACAATTGTAGTTCTGACCTTGTTTTACAGTTTGGCTGGTTTAGGAATCGCAGTAGTAAATGACTTTAAGAGTGTTGAAGGCGATCGCCAACTTGGTTTAAAGTCACTACCAGTTATGTTTGGTATAGACAAAGCTGCATTGATTTGCGTTTTGATGATCGATATTTTTCAGCTTGGTATTGCTGGCTACTTAGTTAGTATTCATCAAAATCTCTACGCTGCAATTTTGGTGTTGTTAGTTATCCCTCAAATTACCTTCCAAGATATGTATTTCTTGCGTAATCCTTTGGAAAATGATGTTAAGTATCAAGCTAGCGCCCAACCGTTTCTAGTATTAGGAATGCTGGTTGCTGGTTTAGCTTTAGGTCATGCAGCAATCTAGGCAACAAATGTAGCAGCGGATGATTTAATACTTCGATGTTTTTCTTTCTAAAAGATATAACGGATGGGTTATTGGTTAGGGGGAAGGATTTAGTTAGTTGGGGATCAAATCATCCGTTTAATCTGTCATATCATCCGTTGCCAGGATTTTTTTATATACTTGGATAGTTTGTTTGGCGATCGCACTCCAGTTATAAACTTTTTGGGCGTATTCCTGGGCATTTAATCCCCGTCTATGTCTTTGGGAAGCATCTGCAAGTGCCGAGTGCAATTTATCTGTAAGAGACTCGACATCACAAGTGCAAACCCAACCCGCCTCAGCATCACGTACTTCTTCCCAAATATGCACTTGGTCAGAAATTACTACAGGTGTTCCAGTAGCCATCGCTTCAGCTACCGCAATGCCAAAATTTTCGTAGTAAGAAGGTAAAACAAATAAATCTGCATCTTGTAGTAAGGATGCTTTAAAATCACCAGAAACAAAGCCAGTAAGAGTCGTGCATTTATCTAAAGGTGAAGCTTGCACAATTTCTCTAATTTTATTTTCATAATCAGGGTCTTGCGGATTACTTCCAGCTAAAACAAAATGAAAATTTACACCTTCAATTAATAGTTTTTCTAGTGCTGGGATAAGTAAATCTAAGCCTTTTTTTGGTTCAATTCGCGACATAAACAACACCAAAGGCTCATTTGGTGGAATTTCTAACTTGATACGACATAGATCGGGTTCAGGCATTGGCTGTGGAAGTTCCACACCCAAAGGAATCACAAAATTCGGTGTTGATGTTCCAAAACGTTCTGAAATCTTGGCTTCTTGAACACTTGTAAAGTGAATACCAGCCGCACCTGCTAAATTATGCTTTTCTAGCAAAGCGGCATAAAGAAGCTTCAAGCGTCTTTTTTTGCGTAAATCAGCCGGATCAAGTGTACCCAGAGGGCGTAATAGGTAAGGTAGTTTTTGCGATCGCGCCACCATTGCAGCAATCGTACTTACTGGTGAAAACAACGCATGAATATGAGCAAGATCAAATTGGGTTGCGTGTTTATTTAACCAACGCAATAAATCAACCGAAAACTTGTAGCGACGAAAAGGAAAACAACGGAAATAAACAACATCATAACCATCCTGCTTTACAGCTTGGTTAAGCGGTACATCAAGAGGTGGTTGACCTACATCTCCATTACTATCCGTCGTCAAAACCGTCACCTCCACACCCTCCCGTGCCAACGCCGCCGATAACCCCAGTACCATCTGACTAGGGCCTCCATACACCAAAGAAATAGAAGGAATTATTTGTAAAATTTTTAAAGGTTGGCTCACAATTTATTTATATAATTTTTTATCCACTAACATTAAATTTAAATTTATACTAATCTTTTCAATCCTCACTTTTTAAAAGTAACTGCTGATAAAAATCTAACTGCTCTCTAGCTAAAGCTTTATTTGTATAGTGCTTCATTACTCGTTCATAACCCAAATGACCTAACTTACTTCTTAAGGGTTGTTGCATTAGCGATCGCAAACAATTCTGTAATGCCGATACATCACCTTCTGGAAATACTAAACCAGTATCCCCAATCACGTTTGGAATTTCCCCAGAATTAGAGCCTATTACTGGTACTTTACAAGCCATTGCCTCAATTAATACATGACCAAACTGTTCCTTCCAACCAGCAGCAGTTAAAGTTTTAAAGTTGTAATTTGTTTCTGAAGGCAATACCAAAGTACTCATTAAATTAATGTACTTAAATACATCTTCATGAGGTACGCTTTCCACAAAGATTAACCTTTCTTGCAGATTTTCTTGAGTTGCTCTTTCTATTAATGTCTGCTGCAACGCTCCTCGTCCCAACAATAACCATTTCCAAGAATATTCCTGTAAACCAGATAATGCTTGTAAAAGTGTTAATAAACCTTTCTCTTCAACAAACCTGCCTACAAAACCCACAACAAAATCATTCGGTTGAATACCTATTTCCTCAGCTAATTTTGGTTGTAAATGAGGTTGAAACAAATTTTCATCAACACCTAACTGAGGCATAACCTTAATATAACCACTATAGCCATGCTGTCTCAAAATATCAGCACCATCCTGATTACCAGCAATAATTCCATCACTGTTGCTGATGTTATAAGATTCTAGTAAAGAAATTGGCAACTTTAATTTATATGGTAAGTTCCACCAAGTAAAAAATACATTTTTAGCTTTTAGCCCTAATACTTTATTAAGTGTAATCATTTGAGCATAAGCTAAAGCCCTAGAACCTTGTTCTACTTGAATAATGTGGGGTTTAAACTCTTTTAATAACGAAATAATGTCTGCGCCAAAAGTTAATAAGCCTTGATGGTTTTGGCTGAAATTAGAAATAGGTATCACTCTAAAGGATTTATCTTGCCATTGTTTTGTTTCAATTGTTTTGTTTTGTACGCCACCAGGTCGCCATCGACGCGGCACAATCACCGTTACTTCAATTCCTGGTTCTAATTGTGCTAAAATTCGCAGCTTTTCGCAGTTAAGATCTACAATATAAGTGTGGCTTGCTACGAGAATTTTCATAAATTATTAAATATTTTATTGATTAAATTTATTTTTTTATTCTTAAAAACTTGTCTTTAAATATTTTTTAATTCATCTAATTCACTATAAATTTGAGCATCATCCCAAACTGATTGAATTACCGTAGCGATCGCTCTAATAAAACCTATTATATAAAAACTTGCTCTCACTACAGTTTTTAGGGGTGAGCCGCTTTTGTTACAAGGCGGGTGTCCCAAAACTTGGCAATCAAATAACCGCCAGCATAGCCTAAATTGTTCAAAGGTAGTGAGGTTTTTGAAAGCCATCAAAAAGTGGTTGTGATACAAACTTACTTGATACTTAGCAGTTTTAGTACTAATATCATGGCATCCCCCAGTTTCCTCTCCCAAATGCACAAGATACGCTTCGGGGTCATACCAAATATGCAAATTAGTTTCTCTTAAGCGTAAACAAAAATCCGACTCTTCCCTAACAGCACTACCCTTAAATCTTTCATCAAAACGAAGCTTATACTTAGTAAATATTTCGCTTCGGAAAGACATATTGCAACCCCTAGCCGTCAAGACGCGCTGTGGCTTGATTGTATGTACTAAGTCGATGTAATACCAAGCAATTCCAGCATCCATTGCTTCTGGTGGTAAATCTTCGATTGTGTACGCAGGGGATAAGCTAGATGCTACTTCTATCGCTTGTTTTTCTTGAAGTTTCATCCGATCAAAAACTCGCCCTGCAACTGCTCCAATTTCTGGATGTTCCTGATAGTTACGAGCATGAGCCAATAAAAATCCTGTTGGTAGTTGCACGTCGTCATCAATAAATAAAATAACTTCACCAATAGCTCTACGTATTGCATAATTACGAGCGCCTGGTAAACTAGCCCAATTAACTTTAAACCAGCGAATCTTACCTGTATTTGCTAGTTTTTCTAAATACTCTTGCGTTTCTAGTTGATGCACCTTTGTTTGGTCAACTACCAACACTTCAAAAGCAGGATAATCTTGCTCAATTAGATCGCCAAGGGTATCCCGTAACGCTTCCTCACGTTCGTAGGTGGGGATAATTACAGAAATTACAGGAACAGCCATTATTTATACTTATATTTTCACATTAAAAGCATATACGGAACAATTAACAATTACCAACCCTGATTAAGATCGTTTATTTCCACCCAGTTACTTATCAGCAGATAGTGAGTCGATTTTTTTGATAGGCTCTAGGTTTATACAGAGGATAATCTAACTTTTCTGCTACGTTTCTTCTGACATTTTTGTTGTGAGGGGGTAGTTTGTTGTTCTTGCCGATCAATTTCTGGTAACTTAAGAATTACTCCAGCAAAAAACCAGTAATAAACCGCTACTGGATCTACATCCAAAGGATAGTAGTAAGTGTTGTAACTAATTACCAACACAAAAACCCAAAAACTAGCACCAAAGCTGCGTAAATTATAATCCCGTACAGAGCGATAAGCTTTGAAAGTAACGACTGTTAAGGTAGTTACAACTGCCAAAAATGCAATTACCCCTAGTGGCCCAATTTCATAGAACAATTTTGGATAGTAAGTTTCGATTAGTTCAGTTTTACCAAAACTGCGTCCAGAGTTTGTTGCTCTACCTAACCCATTCCCAAAAAATCCACTTTGTTCATTAGCTGTAAAGTTGATTTGTTGAGTAATAAACTCACTTGGCGGGGAAGCATTCCAACGAGCAACAAAACTTTCTATCCGTTGCTGCACTATATCTGGGTACATGATCATGCCGATGCCCAAAATCAGAGTGAGTCCCAGAGCAATAGGTATAAACCGCTTGAGCTTGACAATTTGACCAGTGATAATTAGCAATAGCAAGGTAACAATTGGAACCATTACCAATGCAACCCTTTGACCAGAAACTAAGGACATAATGAAAACGGCTGCCATACCAACCAAGCCTAACGGTCGCCATATCAAGGCTGATGGGTCGTTAAAAGCAGTGGCAAAGGTAAAAAAAGCATTAGAAATCAGAAACCAACCCCACTGCCAAGGTGCAACAAATGTACCAGGTAAGCGGATTAATCCTTCCTGGGGGGTATATAGTAAGGAGCCACCTACAAAACAACGAGCTTGGAGACTGGTTGTGAACAACAACTCACCAGTTAAATTTCGGGTTCCTTCGCATCTGCCAGTTGCTAAGAAATAATATTGAATAAATGCCAGCCCACAGCAGATGATTGCTAGAACCACATGGAGACGAGTCAGGAAAAGTAAATCCTGCTTGTTACGGATGAGATAGTAGGCGCAAGTAATTAAAGGAATATAGCCTAGCAAAACTTTTAAACCTAAGACTCCTAAGAGGAAGGGCAATTCTCCTGCTGTTTTGTTTGTAATTTGCTGATACCCATTGACCAAAAATAAAGTAAAGAAAGTGACTATTAGTAAAAATGTTAAGGCAGGTTTAATTTCTTTGGGAATAACTATTGGTAAACGCTTACGTTGCCACTCTTGAAACGTTGATAGTAAAGATGGAATGTAAAAGGCATCTTTGGCTAACTGGAAGAGTAGATTACCTCCCGCGATCGCATAAGTTACTGTACCCCCAAAAGGCATATAAATTAGAAATGCCCACAAAGCTTGGCGCGGATACTTGTATGAAAGAACTATACAAATTATGCCTAACATCCCTGCTAGTGCTGCCTGTAAACCAGCGATAGGGAATATCAATATTCCAATTAAGGCAGAGAAAAATATGGTTGCAGTCAATACAATAGTAAATTCTTTACGTGCATTAGCAAGTTTGCGCCTCTGCGATAACTTTTCTTTGAGACTAAGAGTTGAAGCCTTGGTCTGCTGTTTTGATTTTTGGGATTTGTGAGATTTTTTCTGTAATTTTGGCATAGTGGCACTACAATGCTTGCCCATCTCCTAGATTGTGGAACATCAAACTTACTTTATTTATGCTCTTTGAGCACTCATTAAATTTCTTGAATAAGTTTTATTTAATAAAAATTAACCACAAATGTACGTGCAGCGTTGCCAGAGGCTACACGAGATTTACACAAATGGGGTAGCTCATTTTTGCTCATAGGTCAATTTTAGATTGATGAGGAGATGGGAAGCAATATGATCCGGATTTACTAATAAGTAATGTCAACAAAATTCAACATAAAACCCAACTCCTTGCCCTGTCTAGACACCGGAGGAGTTGGGGTTGGGGTGATTTTTGATGTGTTTTAAGGTAGTTATACTGAATCTATTGCAAATGTTGCTGTACAACCAAAGCTAACTGTGAAGCCCAATATTGAGTTAGTTCTGCATCAGCCGCTTCTACCATCACGCGAACTAGGGGTTCTGTTCCAGATGCTCTCACTAAAATACGTCCTTGGTCTCCCATTGCCGTTTCTGCTTGGGCGATCGCATTCATAATCCCATCACAATTTTTCCAGTTAATTCGGCGATCGCGATCTTCTACACGGACGTTTTTTAGTATCTGTGGATAAGTCTGGAAGCTTTGATCCACCATATCTGCTAAAGATAAACCAGTACTATGCACTGAAGCTGCTAAATGTAACGCCGTTAGCAAACCATCACCTGTAAAAGTGTAGTGTCTGCAAAGGATATGTCCTGACTGTTCGCCGCCTAGCATTGCACCAGTGCTTAACATTTCTGCTTGCACATATTGATCCCCTACGGCAGTTCTAACTAGCTTTCCTCCTAGTTGTTGCCAAGCACGCTCAAAGCCCAAATTTGCCATCACAGTAGCAATAATCAAATCTTCGGGTAGCTGGCTTTTCTGCCGTAAAGCTTTACCCCAGAAATAGAGAATGTAGTCACCATCAACTACTCTACCTTGGGCATCCATCGCCATCACTCGGTCAGCATCGCCATCAAATGCAAAGCCTAAATCCGCCGAATGTTCTCGGATAGCTTGCTTTAATGCACCAAGATGGGTAGATCCACAATTAACATTAATGCGATCGCCATCCGCTTGATTGTGTAAACAAATTACCTCTGCACCCATTGCTGCAAATACTTGTGGTGCTAGCTTTACTGAAGCTCCCCAAGCCAAATCTAAAACAACCCGCATTCCTCGCAAATCAACTTCTGGTAACGGGCGTTTCAATGAATCAGCATAATCTGCAATTAACTCTGGTCTATGGTAGTGCTTGCCCCAAACTCCAGTAAAGCAAGTAATGCCATTAGTACCCCTTAAACCAGCTTCAATTTGCTGTTGTAAAGCTACTGATAGCTTCATGCCATCAGCACCAAAAAACTTGATGCCATTATCTTCTGGTGGGTTGTGACTAGCTGAAATCATCACACCACCAATCGCATTAGTAACCCCAGTAAGATAGGCTACACAAGGGGTTGGGCATAACCCTAAATTCCACACCTCTAGCCCAGCAGATGTCAACCCAGCAGATAACGCCATCGCTAACATATCGCTGGAGTTTCTAGAATCCTGCCCCAAAATTACTGGGCCTGGTGTTAATAAAGACTGTCGTAGTATTTGACCTGCCCAAAAACCAACTTGTACTGCTAAATCAGCGCACAACAAATCCCCTACTCTGCTACGGATTCCGTCTGTGCCAAACAAGGGAGTTGGTGGCAAAACAATTGTATTTAAACTAGAACTTATATTTGTCTGTTTGGTAGTTTGGGCAGATTCCAATATTTTCACTGTTGTTTCTGAAACACTAACTGGCTGAGTTTTAATAGGAGATGAAACCATAAATTAAAAAGACTCCACACACAACACACTACAGTGGAGAATACCACCTTCCGGAATAGACCATAACCTCTCTTAGGATATGCAATCAGCACTTAGCAAGACGCTGATATATTGCTGATGGAAAGAAATATTCTATAAGCTGATAGTTTAACTAACCAAAGCTTCAAAACGCAGAACTAAATAAAAGTTATTCAGAGAATAATCTATATGAGAAAGTATTAACAATTTATATCAATTAAACGGCAGTTAAAACTGCCGTATCCCGTTGCATCGGAGATTTGAGGCTAGTGAGTGTCCAAGATGATGTGATGTTTTAGATGAAAACACGAAGGTAGATTATTCTTCTTCGGTTTCATTATTCCCTGGAGATGACTTGAATAAGGCATCCAATTGTTCACGAGCATCTTCTACATTAATGGAACGCATGACTAGCAGAGGTTCATTAATTATATTGCCTGTATCATCAAGCAATTCTGGATGTGGTACAGATCTAAATCTAGAAGTAGGAAATCCTGATTGATCAACAGCCGCCGACATACCCCTTGGTGAGTAGCTGCGTTGAGAATCTCTACTCAATACAATTAAGCTACGGATTAAGTTAGCGATCGCTATAACCGCCAGTACAGTAAAAGCAACAAGGTATAGTATATGTAACATCATATTTTCCTCCATGCGATTAGGTATTTGTTAGTTTTTACTTCAGAAGTCGCATCAGCCTGATTCAATACTGAAACTTACTGTGAGATTTATTAAAGGTTTTTGAAATTAAGCTTGACAATCCGTCATAATAGTGCTTCTTGTCAAATACGGCATCTGTATGGGATTACTGACGAGACTCTTATCCTTAACTTAATTATTCCTTATTCTTGTATATTAAAGCCCTCTGTTACCCAAGCGACCCATTATTGGTGCGCCACTGCATAGCTATCTGCCAACATTCAGTAACTAAATGATGCCAAGGCATGAGAGTAGCCGATTCAATCCCAACTTGACCATCAGTAGCTTGAAATAGCATTTGCGCGGTCTGAACTTCTTGCTGCGCTTGCTTTACTCGCGCTAAGAGATCAGATTGCTGTTCAGTGCTTAAAAAAGAAATTCGTTCTGTTTCTAAAAAAGAGCGCGATCGCCCAAACCAATATTGAAAATCCTCTAACAATGGTTTTAGTAAGGTTTTCAGCAATTCTTGTTCAGGAGGAGGCGAATTTTCCATTGATGTTAAATTCAATTTTGATATATCTGCTTATCTTAACTTTTTTTACATTCCGTAATATTTTTTGACAATAAATTTAATAAAATTAACTTTTTCGTTCACGGAAAGAACCTATAGGCTGAGGTTTTTAAGGCGGTACGCTCACAGCCCTGACTTCTCACCCTTAAAATGGAAAAACTAGATAATAATCCTGAAAAGCCGATGTCCGCTTCAGAAGTTAAAGATTTGACCGAACAGCAACAGAAAATCAATCTGCCCCGCACCAGCGAATCTGAACAATTACAAAAGATTCGCCACACAGCTAGTCATGTCATGGCGATGGCGGTGCAAAAGCTGTTTCCCAAAGCGCAAGTCACCATCGGCCCCTGGATTGACAATGGTTTTTATTATGACTTCGATCATCCAGAGTCTTTTACCGAGAAAGACTTGAAGGCAATCCAAAAAGAGATGATCAAAATCATCAACCGCAAACTGCCTGTTATTCGGGAAGAAGTCACCCGTGAGGAAGCAGAAAAGCGGATTAAGGAAATTAATGAGCCTTACAAACTAGAAATTTTGGAAGGGCTATCTGAACCTATCACCATTTATCATCTCGGTGAGCAATGGTGGGATTTGTGTGCTGGCCCCCATTTAGAAAATACTGGCGATTTGCATCCCAAAGCAATTGAACTAGAAAGTCTTGCTGGGGCTTATTGGCGTGGGGATGAAACAAAAGCGCAGTTACAGAGGATTTACGGTACAGCATGGGAAACGCCTGAACAATTAGCAGAATATAAGCGGCGTAAGGAAGAAGCACTGAGACGTGACCATCGCCGTTTAGGAAAAGAATTAGGATTATTTATCTTTACTGACTTGGTAGGGCCTGGTTTGCCTTTGTGGACACCAAAGGGAACGGTGTTGCGTTCAACTTTGGAAGATTTCTTGAAGCAAGAACAACTCAAACGTGGGTATCAACCAGTAGTTACGCCTCACATTGCCAGAGTAGACTTATTTAAAACTTCTGGACACTGGCAGAAATATAAAGAGGATATGTTTCCTTTGATGGCTGAGGATGAGGAAACTGCTGCTTTAGAGCAAGGTTTTGTGCTTAAGCCGATGAACTGTCCTTTCCATATCCAAATTTATAAAAATGAATTGCGTTCTTACCGCAATTTGCCAATGCGTTTGGCTGAATTTGGTACAGTTTATCGCTATGAACAATCAGGGGAGTTAGGCGGACTAACGCGGGTGCGTGGCTTTACGGTGGATGATTCCCACTTATTTGTTACTCCAGAACAATTAGACGAGGAATTCCTCAATGTTGTAGATTTGATTCTGTCAGTATTTAAGAGTTTACAACTGACGAATTTTAAAGCGCGTCTGAGTTTCCGCGATCCTAATTCTGATAAATATATTGGTTCTGATGAAGCTTGGGAAAAATCTCAAGGTGCAATCCGCCGTGCTGTAGAAAAACTGGGGATGGAGCATTTTGAGGGAATTGGCGAGGCAGCATTTTATGGCCCCAAATTAGATTTTATCTTCCGTGATGCTTTAGAGCGGGAGTGGCAATTGGGTACTGTGCAAGTAGACTACAATTTGCCAGAAAGATTTGATTTGGAATACGTTGCTGAGGATGGTACTCGTAAGCGTCCGGTAATGATTCACCGCGCTCCTTTTGGTTCTTTAGAACGGTTGATTGGAATTTTAATTGAGGAGTATGCTGGGGACTTTCCACTGTGGGTAGCGCCTGTGCAAGCTAGGTTATTACCTGTAAGTAATGATTTCCTGCCTTTTGCTCAAGAAGTGGCTCAGAGGATGCAACTGCTAGGTATTCGTGCTGAGGCTGATGTTAGTAATGAGCGACTGGGTAAACTGATTCGCAATGCTGAAAAAGATAAAATTCCGGTGATGGGAATTGTAGGAGGCAAGGAAGTTGAGACGAATAGCGTTAGCATTCGGACTCGTGCTTCTGGAGAGTTGGGGAGTATACCAGTTGATGAGGTAATTGCCAGAATGAAGGATGCGATCGCGTCTTTCAGCACTTTTTAAGCGATCGCTTTTTTGGTGGTAAAACTAATTAGAAAAAAAGCTGAAATTTAATTTTCAGCTTTTCCCTTGATATTAAGTGGTTCATTTTATTTGACAAACCCACTTCCACAGAGGATGGCTGCTTCCTTGCTGGCGTATTCTATATACTTGCTGTTCTAAGCGTCGTTGTTCATCCTGTGGCAGCCCAAACAAAACATTACGAGTATGCCAAATTAAAACACCCAAAGTCATACCAATACAAATCGCTAAACCTAATGCAGGCAAAAAGTTAAATTCAATTCCGTATCGTACAGCCGCCCAAGTAAAATATTCCTGCATGAGACTAAGGGGATAGCGTAATCCCCACAAACTTATAGAACCGACACTTAGCCACAGAATACCAACAACTAGCCACCTGCCATAGAAAGTTAGGCGGTATAACCTGTGTACTTGATCCTTAAACGTAGGATCGAGATCGGTCGGTTCTATTTCAGTGATCTGATCTTCAGGATGTTCCATTCAACTGCGTTTTGCGAAGAATGCTATAGCCAACCTTCTATACCTCATCAGAAACTTGAGGTCTTGTGATTGATTGACTAATACCAGTACGTTCTCTCCACCAAGCTAATAACGTACTAGCAATGAAAATACTTGAATAAGCACCAGCAGTAAACCCAATAATTAAACACAGAGCAAAGTTTTTTAGCGTTTCACCTCCAAAGAACAACAGTGAAAACAAAGTCAGTAGTACAGTTAATGTTGTGTTAATCGACCGTGTAAGTGTTTGATTAACAGCATCATCCACAATCTGGTTAATGTGCTGTTCTGGATGCAGACTTAGGACTTCCCGCACTCGGTCATAAATGACCACTGTGTCGTTAACTGAGAAGCCGATAATTGTTAAGATGCCAACAACAAATAAGCTATCTACTTCTATACCTTGTACTAAACCCAAAATTGAGAACATTCCTAGAGTGATGAATACATCGTGGAATAAAGCCACAAACGCAAAAACAGCGTAGTCCAATTGAAAGCGGAAAGTAAGATAGATTAGGATGCCAAGGAATGAAATAATTATCGCCAATAGCCCAGAAGTAAATAGCTGTTTACCCAGAGTTGGGCCAACAGTATCATTTTGTGTTTTTTCAGGATCAAAAACTCCAATTTTTTCAATTAAAGCCTTTTCTAAATTAGTGCGTTCCTCAACATTTAAATTTTTTGTGCGAATTGATATAGCTTTTTGGTCTTGACCAACAACTTGGAGACTGCTGTTAGCCAAACCTTGCTCCGACAATACATCCCGCACTACGGCAACATTAATAGGTTTGTCACAGTTACCAGGCTTAGAGCAATCTAATTCGTACTGTAACCGTGTACCACCCACAAAATCCAAACTGGGACGCAAAGGCGTTCCTAGCTGTTGCCAGGAAATGAGCATTGAAATTAAACCACTGAGAATGATGGCGGCAGAAACCGTCCACCATAAATTACGATGCTTGATTACACTAATTTTCATAATTTGAAACTGTTAACTAAAAGCTCGTGAGCTTTTAGTAAAAATAAAAAACAGGATTAATTTGATTATCCAACTGACAGGGAATCTTCTTCAAAATCACGCCTCGGCAATTAGCGTTCAGCTATTAGCTATCCATAAACCATTAGTTCAAAGCTAAACTACTCATGTTTTATTTACTAACACTAAAGCTAATAGCTAACTGCTAATTTCTATTTTGCTGTAGTTGTTACACCAGGAGCAAATAGTTGGGGTTTTTGGCGCAATTCTGGAAAACCAAGTACTAGCAATAGCATAAAACTACGACTGCAAGTAATTGCGGTAAACATACTTACAATTACTCCCAGTGCGAGTGTTAAGGCAAAGCCTTTTACTAAACCTGACCCTAGCCAGAATAGCGCCGCACAAGCAATAACGGTAGTAACGTTACCATCTAAAATGCTAGAAAAAGCTCGGAAAAAACCAGACTCAACAGAGCGATATAAAGTTTTCCCCGCTCTTAATTCTTCCCGTGTGCGCTCAAAGATCAGCACGTTGGCATCTACAGCCATACCAATGCTGAGGATGAAACCAGCAATTCCAGGCAAGGTTAAGGTAACACCTAGTAGTGCAAACGCAGCTAATGTTAAGAGTGAATAAATCACTAGCGCCACATCAGCTATCAAACCAGGTAGCCGATAGTATACACCCATGAAAACCAACACGAATAGCAGACCACCCCCACCTGCATAGATGCTTCTTTGGATACTATCTCGTCCTAATGTGGCTCCTACAGTGCGGTTTTCTACAATTTCGACTGGTACAGGTAAAGCACCGCCTCGCAGTTGCACTGCTAAGTCATTAGCCGTTTGGGTGGTAAAGTTACCTGTAATTACCGCAGCACCACCAGTGATGCCAGTTTGAGCGAACTCAACACCAACAACAGGAGTACTAACCGGAGCTTCATCTAAGAAAATACCAATACTACGCCCAGTACCAGCTAAATTTTTGGTCAGCTTGGCAAATAATTCGCCACCTTCAGCGTCAAAGCGGATAGCTACATTCCAGTTTTGACCGTTTGGCAAAGGTTCAGGACGGGCATCTTTGAGGTTTTTTCCAGCTAATCCAGTTTTTGTAAATAGTTTACCGATCGCTTCATTACTACTGTTGAGAGATGCTTGATTTTTGGCGATCGCTTCTTTATCACCACTCTTTCTTAACTCTTCTTGTTTGGCCAAAAGTTGCTGCCGCACCTGTAATTCAATGGGCAACTGCGCCTCTGTTCCTGGCTTTTGCTCACGGAAATCTAACTGCGCTGTCCCTCCTAGTACCCGTTCCGCCTGTTCTGGGTCACTCACACCTGGTAATTGCACCACAATCTGGTCATTACCTACAGTTTGTACCAGTGGCTCAGAAACACCCAAACCATTAATCCGATTTTCTACTACCCTTAGAACTGCTTCTAAGTCCTCCGGTTTAATTTCCTTAACTTCTTGTGTAGTTTTTATCTGAATAGTTAGCTGTGAACCACCCTGAAGATCTAACCCTAAGCGGATAGGCACCCGCACAAGTACTGTGATTGCAGCAATCACTAGGACTAGAATCAGGGTTAATACTGAACGCTGTTTTTGCATTCCAACGACCCGCCGCGACAAATAGTTATGATAATCGGTTTTCTTAGCGATTAGCTTTTAGCTTTTAGCTTTTAGCTTTCAGAAGGATGATGGTATTTCACATTATCAGCCATGAATAGTAATTTACGTTTTCGCTAACTGCTAACTGCTAACCGCTAATTGCTGATAGCTAAACTTGTAATGCCATCATCTTTTGCACTGCTTCCACAATTTGTGCTGGCTGTACAATTGTTAAGCGTTCTAAAGTACCGTTGTAGGGTGTGGGAATATCCTGTGAAGATAGTCTTAGTACAGGGGCATCGAGTTCGTCAAAAAAGCGGTCATTAATTGAAGCAATTAATTCTGCTGCAATACCGCCAGTTCTCATACACTCTTCCACAATAATCACCCGATGGGTTTTCTTAATAGAAGCGCCAATTGTCTCTAAATCTAGTGGTTTTAGAGATATCAGGTCAATTACTTCGGGATCAAAACCTTCTTTAATTAAACCTGGTACTGCTTGCATCACATGGTGACGCATCCGTGAGTAGGTCAAAATTGTCACATCTTTACCAGGACGAACAATTTCAGCTTTATCCAAAGGTAAGTAATATTCTTCGTCTGGGAGATTTTCTTTTAGGTTATATAGCAGAACGTGTTCAAAGAACAGTACTGGGTTATCATCACGGATAGCAGATTTCAGCAGACCTTTAGCGTTATAAGGTGTTGAACAAGCAACAATTTTAATACCAGGAACTGCTTGAAAGTAAGCTTCTAAGCGTTGGGAGTGTTCTGCACCTAGTTGACGACCAACGCCACCAGGGCCACGGATTACAATGGGAATCTTGAAGTTACCGCCAGAAGTATAACGCAGCATTCCAGCGTTATTAGAAATTTGGTTGAAAGCAAGTAGCAAAAAGCCCATATTCATGCCTTCAACAATTGGACGCAGACCCGTCATGGCAGCGCCAACTGCCATACCTGTAAAGCTGTTTTCAGCAATTGGAGTGTCGAGAACTCGGAATTCACCGTATTTGTTGTATAGGTCTTTAGTGACCTTGTAAGAGCCGCCATACTGACCTACATCTTCACCAAGCACAAATACAGAGGAATCACGAGCCATCTCTTCATCAATAGCTTCGCGGAGAGCGTTAAACAAGAGTGTTTCTGCCATCGGACGGGTTACAAAATTTTAATAGGTCAGAGTAGGATCTTAACTTTTCAGTGGTATCAGTGGCAAAGTAATTAGCAAGCTCGCGGTTCGCGATTAGGTCTCAGCTTTATAGAACTTGTTTTTGGGTTAGATTACAAAAGTAGCAAAAGAGCGAAAATAGCTAGATACAAACAGTGAAAATTCTGTTTCGACAAGCAACTCAAGCAGACATTGAGTTTTTAGACTCAATTTATAGACTTGGTTTGCAAAAGCACGTAGAACGAATCTACACTTGGAAACCCGAACTTTTTCGTCAGAAATTTAATCCATTGCTTACTCAAGTGATTATCTCTGATGGTATTGAGGTTGGTATGGTGACAGTGAAGAAACAGGTAGATGAATTATATTTAGGCGATCTTGTAATTTTACCTGAGTTTCAAAATCAAGGTATTGGTTCTGCTGTTATTAAAGGCGTGTTAAAGGATGCTAGTACTGAAGGCGTACCTGTACGCTTACAAGTTCTGAAACAAAATCCAGCCAAATGTCTTTACGAGCGTCTTGGTTTTGTGATTGTAACCGAAACACAGACCCATTATATTATGGGGAGCGGCTTTTAATTAAATTGTCGTGTAATTTTGCTGTTGAAGAATATTTTTGACAACTTCGTGTAAAACAAGTGAGGTAATAAAATTTTATTTTGAGAAACTTTGAATTAATTTGGATAGTCAAACATACTAATATATCTAGTAAATAAATATATGTAAGTGTTAGTAATAGGGGAATAATCCGGTAGACTAAAACTTCTTGCTGATCGCTGATAGCTGAAAAAAATAGAGTAACTGTGGCAGAAAACAAAAACTTCTTTTTACGCAATATTTGGTATTACGCGCTACCAGGTGAGCAACTTAAACCTGGGGCGATGGTTGCTAAAAAATTTCTCGGCGAACCAGTATTACTAGCCCGCACTCGTCAAGGTAAAGTATTTGCCTTACGCGATATCTGCCCTCATCGGGCTGTGCCGTTAAGTTGCGGTAGATTCGATGGTAATGAGGTAGAGTGCTGTTATCATGGCTGGCGCTTTGATAGCAATGGACGCTGCACTGATATTCCGGCTTTAGTAGAAGATCAAGAACTCGATTT
This sequence comes from Oculatellaceae cyanobacterium, assembly GCA_036702875.1. Lineage (GTDB taxonomy): Bacteria > Cyanobacteriota > Cyanobacteriia > Cyanobacteriales > PCC-9333 > Crinalium. The sequence continues at coordinate 36,104 of DATNQB010000053.1, forward strand.
TAGCCGTTTCCGCGTTAAGCAGTATCCTGTGCGGGAATTGCAGGGCAATATTTGGATTTATATGGCGGATAAGGACAAGGTTGATTTGCCTACGCCACAAATGGAAATTCCAGAAGTTCCTTACTTTGGCGATCGCACTTATAATTTGCTGCAAAGGCTGCACTTTCCCTGCTTCGTTGACCATGCAGTTGTTGGTTTGATGGATCCTGCACACTCGCCTTATGTGCATCGCGCTTGGTGGTGGCAGTTAAACCGACCTTTGGTTGAAGAAATTAAAACTTTCGATCCGTCGCCTTATGGTTTTACAATGCGGCGACACAAGATTCCAGCCGTACCTCGTGCTTATCGTATTTTTGGTGGTGGTGAACCAGAAACAGAAATTGCCTTTTATTTACCAGGTGTTCGCATTGAACATTTAATTGTTGGTAAGCACAATGTATGTAATCTTACGGCGGTAACTCCTATCTCTGAAACAGAGACAGAAGTACATACAATGTTGTATTGGCATACGCCTTGGTTAAATTTACTGAAACCTTTTATACAACCACTAGCAAGAAACTTTTTAGATCAAGATCGTCAGGTGGTGATTAAGCAGCAGATTGGTTTGCAATACAACCCCAGTTTGATGCTGATTAAAGATGCTGATACCCAAGCGCGTTGGTACTACCAGTTAAAAACAGAATTCGCCCGCGCAACAACTGAAGGTAGACCTTTTGTTAACCCTGTGAAGGAACAAGTGTTGCGCTGGCGAAGTTAATTTATTTAGGGGTGTTTGCCTAAATAGGCGAACCCCTTTAATCAAAACAGTTAAGTGAAATTGCCTTAAATTTATTGCTATTGCAGTAAATAACTTCAACTTACAAGAGGCGAAAAATGAAGGGGTAGCGATAAGGCTGTTCTGTATCACTTAGAGAGTGAATAATTGCCAGAACTGGCAAAACAATGTTGACAAGCTGTAAAATACCCAGCAACAAGAAGCCAATTAATACTAATGTCAACACCCCAAAGATAATTCCGTAAAGCCAAACATTCAAGTGAAAGTTAAGTGATTCTTTAGCATTTTCTTTGACAACTGGATCATCAGAGACAAACAAAATTGCAATCGGTATACCAATTGATACACCGAGAAGACTAAAAAATATCGAGCCGTGAGACAGTGCTGATAATAACTTGCGTTTATCTGGGTCGTACATCCAAACCCCCTGTTTGAGTAAATTCTTTATACTTGTCTCGACTCTAACACGCGATCGCAGGTAGAATTAAACTCCCTAAAGGAGGCTTTCCGTACCGATAATGTTAGTAATTTCAACCTGATCTAAATCCGAAAGCCTACCGGATAGCCCTGAATCTAAATATAATTTGGGTTGAACCCCTAAAGTTTTTTGAATGTCTACTGAACTTGAGACTGATTTAGAGGCAGCAGTTGAACGCCGCCGCAATTTTGCAATTATTTCTCACCCCGACGCAGGTAAAACGACGCTAACAGAAAAACTGTTGCTGTACGGGGGTGCTATTCATGAAGCGGGTGCTGTTAAGGCGCGTCGGGCGCAAAAAAAGGCAACTTCTGACTGGATGGAGATGGAACAGCAAAGAGGTATTTCGATTACCTCGACGGTGTTGCAATTTGAATACCATAATTGTCAGATTAACTTATTAGATACGCCTGGACACCAAGATTTTAGTGAAGATACTTATCGCACTTTAGCCGCAGCAGATAATGCGGTGATGCTGATTGATGCTGCGAAGGGTTTGGAACCGCAAACCCGCAAGTTGTTTGAAGTGTGTAAGATGCGATCGCTTCCTATCTTCACATTTGTTAACAAACTTGACCGCCCTGGACGCGATCCCTTTGAATTGCTGGATGAAATTGAGCAGGAATTGGGATTACAGACTTATGCGGTAAACTGGCCTATTGGAATGGGCGATCGCTTTAAGGGTGTATACGAGCGCCACAGTAAGCAAATTCACTTATTTGAACGCAGCGCCCACGGTAGCAAAGAAGCTATTGATACTGTGGTTGATTTAGGCGATCCTCGCATTGAACAGTTATTAGAACAAGACCTTTACTATCAGTTCAAAGAAGAATTAGAACTTCTTGATGGTGTGGGCGCAGAACTAGATTTAGATCAAGTTCGTTCAGGGAAAATGACACCTGTATTTTTTGGTAGTGCGATGACCAATTTTGGTGTCGAACTATTTTTAAATTACTTCCTCGACTACGCATTGAAACCAGGTATTCACCAATCATCAGTGGGAGAAGTTGCACCTACTTATCCCGAATTTTCTGGTTTTGTATTTAAGCTGCAAGCAAATATGGACCCGAGACATCGAGATCGAGTTGCGTTTGTGCGGGTATGTACGGGTAAGTTTGAAAAAGACATGATTGTTAATCATGCACGTACTGGTAAAACTGTACGTTTATCAAGACCTCAAAAATTGTTTGCTCAAGATCGGGAATCAATTGAAGAAGCGTATGCTGGTGATGTAATTGGTTTAAATAATCCAGGTGCGTTTGCAATTGGGGATACAATTTACACAGGTCAAAAACTGGAATATGAAGGAATTCCTTGTTTTTCCCCTGAATTATTTGCTTATCTCAGAAATCCCAATCCTTCTAAATTTAAGCAATTCCATAAAGGTGTAACGGAGTTGCGTGAAGAGGGTGCAGTGCAAATTATGTACTCTGTGGATGAGGCAAAACGCGATCCAATTTTAGCAGCAGTAGGGCAGTTACAATTTGACGTTGTGCAGTTCCGCTTGATGAGTGAATATGGTGTAGAAACCCGCTTAGATCCATTACCTTATTCTGTCGCTCGTTGGGTTGTTGATGGTTGGGAAGCTTTAGAAAAAGCAGGACGTTTGTTTAACACGGTGACAGTAAAAGATAACTGGGGTCGTCCAGTTTTACTGTTTAAGAATGATTGGAATATGCACCAAGTACAGGAAGATAATCCTAATTTAAGGTTAAGCGCGATCGCGCCTGTTGGTTCAAGCTCCGAATTTGTTGCTTTATAATGTTTCGATTGCGGGCTTTTTAGCCCGCTTTGAAAATAAAACTTATTTTAACTAACCACTTTAGGCGCAGAGGACAAGAAGAGAGATTTTGCAAGTTTTGTATCAAAAACTACAGCTAAGTTGAGAACTATTGTGCTACCTATGCAGAAATTTAAGGGAGTAATAGGCTAAAGCCTATTACTCCCTTCTTTGCTAATTGATGATTTATTAAGTTCATTTTTATAGAAAATCCCTATAAGTTATTTTTTCTTCTCTTTAAAAATTTATAAAATACGCATAAAGATAGATGTAAAATTAGTTTATACAATCCTCTTCTAGAGAAATTGTGTATTTTTATCAAGTAATATAGATGATCAAACCAGAAGACTACAAGCAAGAACAACTGCTTCAGGAGTTATCAGCAGCGCATCTGCGAGTTGTTGAGTTAGAGGGTGAGTTACAGCGAGAAAGATGCTTAGTTAATGATCTTTTAGATACAACTGATACTTTAATTCGTAACTTTGTGGGAGCAGTAATGGATCTCCCTAGTACTTTAGTAGTTATTTTAGATCCAAAAGGGCGAATTTTTAACTGTAATCCGATATTTGCTAAAACTACACTTTACTCTTTAGCTGAAATTAAAGGCAAATACATCTGGGAAATATTTGATTTAGATGAAAATATAGACCAACTGCAAATTGCCTTCAAACAGATTAACGCTAGTAAACATGGTGACACACACGAATGCTTTTGGAAAACAAAAAATGGTCAGTCTCGATACATCTGTTGGTCTTATATCAATATCTACAACCCTGACGGTTCGGTTGCTTACATTCTAGCTAATGGGATTGATCTTACTGAAAAAAAACAAGCAGAAGTTGAACTTATTAAAGCTTTACAAAAAGAACAGGAACTTAATGAACTAAAATCAAGCTTTATCTCAATTGCTTCTCATGAGTTTCGGACTCCGCTTACTAGCATTATGTTGTCTATTGAACTAATGCAAAAATTTAGTAAAAATTGGAGTGAAGAAAAAAGAAATGAAACATTTAATCGGATGAAGACTAGAATTAAATCTCTTAGCTATTTTATTGATGATGTTTTAGTAATTAGTAAAGCAGAATCTCCTTTTGAACAGTTCAATCCTAAATATTTAAATCTCAAAATAATATGTGACCAGATAGTTGAAGAAATACAAAATACTAGCAACACCCATAAAATCATATTTAATAGTAAAAAATTTCCCGATCTTTACTATTACTATGTAGATGAAAATTTACTATGCCACATTTTAAGTAATTTGCTATCTAATGCAATCAAATATTCACCCCAAGCGAGTACGGTTGATTTTGAGATAGAGGAACAGTCGGAACAATTAATATTTAAAATAACTGATTATGGCATTGGTATACCCGTTGAAGATCAAAAACTTCTTTTTAATTCTTTTTATAGGGCAAGTAATGCTATGGAAATTCCAGGCACAGGTTTAGGTTTATCCATTGTTAAAAAGATGGTAGAGCTACACGGAGGTCAAATTGATTTAGAGAGTAAACTCAAAGTAGGAACAACTTTCAAAGTTAGTATTCCTTTAAATAAAAGTTTAGTGCTTACTGAAGCAAATAACGCTCTTAAGCCCATCGACGCATAAAAAAGTCACAAGAGCTTAACACCTAGACATTAAAGTAATTTGACAATCTATATCCCATTGTTTTACTCAGATTTATTTATAACGCATCGGGATCTTCTCCTAACTCTCGTAACTTAGCAGCTAAACGTTCAGCACGTTGGCGTTCTTGTTCTACTTGCTGCTGTGCTTGTTCTACTTGTTGCTGTGCTTGCTGTGCTTGTTGCTGTGCTTGCTGTGCTTGTTGCTGTGCTGCTTCTTCTGGCAATAAAACTAAATTGCCGTCAGGGTCATAAAAACGTAACCAGACAGCCGTTTCTCGATCTATTGTGCCAGACCAAGTTCCTAACCAAAAACCCAAACTTTCACACCACAACCAGGCTTGATCATTTTGTTCTAGTTGCTGATATCTCTGAGAACTATCTAAATGCCAACCTTGTAAGGAATTAGGATTAAAAGGGTTATAGACAAAATAATCTGGTGTTCTAAATATCCGTTCGTAAATATCTTTTTTAGCGCCTGTATCTACATTCGCTGTAGATGGTGACATTAATTCCACAATTACATCTGGATAACGCCCGTTTTCTTCCCAAACTACCCAGCCAAGACGTTCTTTGTTACCGTCTACGTCTAATACAGCAAAAAAATCTGGCCCTCGAAAGTCGCGATTACGTGCTTGGGCGCTACTGTAGTAGATAAACATATTGCCACCACAGTAAAAGTCATTGCGGTTACTCCACGCTTGTTGCAATGACCTAATTAAGACATTCATGGCTATACGGTGGCGGTTGCTTTCCAAGGGTTCACCATCATCAAATATTAAGTCAGTCGGCGGCATGGGGGGTTCCCAGTCCAACGCATCTACAATTTGGGGGTTTGTCTCAGCCGTCACCTCAACTGACATCTGAATTATCTCCCTAGTTTGGGTTATTTACTCAATCTTAGGTTGACTAATAGTGTTTGTGCTGCTATTAGCTTAGAGCTTTTGGTAGAGGAAGTATTATAGAACCCATTTGACATCTTTTGCTGGGGTGCTTGGCTTTGAAGTAAGCCGTTACTTTGCGATCAATGATAGAGCCTGCTTAAACTCGACTGTTTTTTGCTCTTAACAGGGATAAAACCAGCTAGCTGCAAGGCTTTTAGTTTCAGGAATAGATCTCAAATGGGTTCTATAGTGCGATCGCTACCTTAAATTTGTAATGTAAAGAAAAGTTGCAACTTTGAGGCAAAGTTGTTACATTTATTTACAGGAAGTGCCTACACCTCGACGTTGCCTATATTTATTTTTATTTATTCGGCATATCTCTATCGTCTTGGCATCAGGTTTTCCTCCTCCCAACACAGCAATTAACACCAGCCACGAGAAGCGGCTGGTTTTTTGTCAGCTTTTAGCTTTTAGCAAGCTATACAGAAGATTTAGTTAAAAATAGATTTGTCGCAAAAATAAAAAGTTTTGTTTTTTAGTACGCAGATGTACGCGGATAAACGCAGATGTTAACAAAAATTTGATCGCCATCCATACAAGGTGAGATTTGTAAAGATTAATGGACACTGTATTCAACTTTAAGTTACAACAGTAATTGCTCCCAATAAATTCTAATTACTAGCTGTGCAACTTCAAATCATTAAAAAATTTAACTTATTAAATTTGATAGGTACTGCTGCTTATATTACAACGCTTTCCATGCCTTTGCTGATGATGCCAGCACCATTAGTGACATCCCAGGTGCTAGCACAAACTCAGGATTCTCGCAAAGCAAAAGCACAAGAATTACTAAATCAAGGCGTTACTGAGTTTTCTAGCAATCAAATTGAAGCTGCATCAAAATCTTTTCAACAAGCATTAACTATATACAGAGAAATTAAAGATAGAAGTGGCGAATGGTTTGCTGCTTATTTTTTAGGGTTGATTTACTCTAGTACTGGCAATTATGCTAAAGGTACTGATTATTTACAACAAAGTTTAGCGATCGCACAATCACTTGCCGATAAACCCAAACAGTGGGATACACTAAATTCTTTAGGAGGAACTTTTTTTTCTTTGAAAAATTTTGCTAAGGCACTGGATTATTATCAACAAAGTTTAACAGTTGCCAAAGCTATTCCAGATACAAGAAAACAAGTACAAACTCTGGAAAACTTAATTAATTTTTACAAAAAATTAGGAGAAGATGCGAAAGTTGCGGAGTATCAGCAACAACTTGCAGCGATAGGGAAAGCAACTGATACTGCGGTAAGCGATCCAACTGAGTTGGGATTACAAGCTGTCAAAGAGGGGCAGCGGTTAATGCTGCAAAGTACTAAAGAATCTTTACCACAAGCGATCGCTAAATATGAAGAAGCTTTAGCTTTTTTCCGTGTTTCTAAAAATGGGTTATTAGAATCTACTACACTTCTAGGTATCGCTACAGCTTATAGTGAGTCGGGTGAGAAACAAAAAGCTATTGACTATTATAATCAAGGTTTGTCACTTGCTAAAACATTAAATCAACCACTATTTGTAGCAACTGCCCTTGTAGGAATTGGTTCAACTTATTCAGATTTAGGTGAACAACAACAATCGCTGCAATACTTTCAACAGGCTTTGCCGTTGTTAACCAGTATTGGAGATAAATCTGGACAATCTACAACACTCAACAATATTGGTGGCATTTACTTATCAACAGGTGATTATAAGCAAGCTCTAAATTATTATAATCAAGCACTAACTATAAATCGTGATGTTAAAGATCCTGGGAAAGAAGGTTCTAGCCTTAACAATATTGGTTTAGTTTATGCAAGTTTAGGTGAGTATCAAAAAGCTTTAGATTACTATAATCAATCACTACCAATTTTTCATGATAGTAAAGAAAAATTTAAACAAGCGATCGCACTTGACAATATTGCTACCGTTTACTTCTATTTAGGTCAACCGCAAAAGGCGCTCTCATATTTTAATCAAGCTTTGTCACTTGAGGAAAATGCAGGCGATCGCTCTAAGAAAGCTACGACATTAGCTAACATGGCTACAGTTCATTCTTACTTAGGAGAAAATACCAAAGCACTCGATTACTATAATCAATCATTGCCGATATTACAAGCATTAGGCGATCGCTTTGAACAAGCTACGGTGCTGAGTAATATTGGGTCAGTTTATTTTGATTTGGGTGATAATCAAAAAGCTCTTGATTATTATAATCAAACCCTAAAGCTTTCTCGTAGCGTTGGTCACAAGGTTGAGGAAGCAAGTACCCTTGGTAAACTAGGGCAGCTTTACTATGCTTTGAAAGATTATCCTAAAGCAACAGAATATTTACAACAAGGTTTAAAGCTAATTAGAGAAATTGGCGATCGCAGAGTTGAAGCAAAAATTCTTAACACTTTAGGAAGAGTTTACTTGCAATCTGGTAATCCAGCAACCGCAGAAGCTAGCTTGCGCGATACGATCAAAGTATGGGAATCAATTCGCGCTGACTTAGGCAGTAATGACATCAATAAAATATCAATCTTTGAAGAACAAGCTGCTACTTACCGCTTATTACAAACAGCTTTAATTGCTCAAAATAAAACTAATGAAGCTTTAGAAATTACAGAACGAGGTAGGGCAAGAGCATTTGTAGAATTATTATTTGCAAAAATATCTCCTCAATCTCAAGTTCAACCGCCCAATATCAAGCAAATTCAACAAATTGCTAAACAACAAAATGCCACCCTGGTAGAATATTCAATTGTTTATGACGATTTGCAAGTTCCCGTTCCGGTAAAACCTAAGCAATCAAAACTGTTGATTTGGGTGATTAAACCTACAGGTGAAATTGGATTTCGCCAAGTTGATGTTAAAGATGTTTTACGACCAAATACCACGTTAGCAGACTTAGTCGTTAATAATCGTAGAGAATTGGGTGTTAGAGGACGTGATAGTAGTGAAGATAGTAGCAATTCTAATTCAGAAGAAAATAGTAGTAACACTGCAACTTCTAAATCGCAACAATTGCATAAACTATTAATTCAGCCAATTGCTGATTTGCTACCCAAAGATGCTAATGCGCGTGTTGTTTTTATACCGCAAGAATCTTTGTTTTTAGTGCCTTTTGCAGCCCTACAAGATTCTGCGGGAAAATATTTGATTGAAAAATATACAATTTTAACATCCCCTGCAATTCAGGTATTAGATTTAACTCGTCAGCAGCGACAGCGTATTTCTGGTAAAAGTACTTTAGTAGTAGGTAATCCTACTATGCCTAGTATTCCTAGCAAAGCTGGAGAACGATTTGAACAGTTAGTTAGTTTACCTGGTGCTGAAGAAGAAGCTTTATCTATTGCTCAATTACTAAAAACAAATGCACTTATAGGCAAAGATGCGACAAAATCAGCAATTTTGCAACAGATACCCGAAGCGAGAATAGTGCATTTAGCAACGCATGGGTTATTAGATGATTTTACAGGTTTGGGTATACCAGGCGCGATCGCATTAGCACCAAATCCCAATTCCACTGAAAAGTTTAACGGTTTACTCACTGCTTCCGAAATTGTTAACTTAAAATTGAATTCAGAATTAGTGGTCTTGAGTGCTTGCGACACAGGAAGAGGGCGCATCACTGGTGATGGTGTCGTTGGTTTATCTCGATCTTTAATTAGTGCTGGTGTTCCCAGTGTAGTTGTGTCTTTATGGTCAATTCCAGATGCACCCACATCATCTTTAATGACAGAATTTTATAAGCAAATTGAGCAAAAATCTGATAAGGCACAAGCACTACGGCAAGCAATGCTAACTACCATGAAAAAATATCCCCACCCCTCCGACTGGGCAGCTTTTACCCTAGTCGGTGAAGCAGAGTAGGAGTGAGGGATAACGACTAGACTTCTTGCAAAAATCAGTTATACCATCTGTGTTTATCTGTCTTACATCTGTGGTTAATTATCTAAAATTTGACTTCTGCAAGAAGTCTTCTAAAGTGTACACCCTGATAACTAACTTTCCTTTCAACCAACTTAATTTCTATTATGTCTTACCGCATTTTTATCCTTGCAGCTTTGATTTTAATACTACCTAAACCTGCTATTTCATATCCATCGCTAGGTTACATCTCCCCATCTTCTCATCCCCCCATCCCCCCATCTTCCCATCTCGCCCGCATTCTTTCTGGACACGCGGCTGTTGCTATTAGTCGAGATGGGAAAACGCTTGCGGGTGTTAGTAATGAAAACGAGATTACTCTTTGGGATTTAAAAACTAGAGAGAAAGTTCGCACTATTTATGGGCATAAATTACCAATTCTCTCTTTAGCAATCAGTCGTGATGGGAAATTGCTAGCTAGTGCTGGTCATGATAAAGTTATCAAGATTTGGAATTTGAAGACTGGAGAAGAGATTCGTACACTTACAGGTCATACTGAATGGATAGAAGCGATCGCATTCAGTCCTGATAGCGAAACATTAGTTAGTACTGGTGGCGATAAAACTATTAAAGTTTGGGGTTTAGTAACTGGTACTTTAATACATACACTCACAGGGCATAAAGACAGTATTTATTCCTTAGCTATTAGTCAAGATGGAGAAACACTAGCTAGCGGTAGCTGGGACAATATTAAACTTTGGAATTTAAAAACAGGTATAGAAATTAGGACTCTGAGCAGTCCTAACTTTGGAGTTAATTCTTTAGCTATTAGTCCTAATGGGGAAATCCTGGTTAGTGGTAGTGGCGACAATACAATTAATATTTGGGAATTAAATACAGGATTACTGAATAAAACGTTGAAAGGTCATGCAGGTGGAGTAAGTTCAGTAGTTATTAGTAATGATGGAAAAACGGTTGTAAGTGGCAGTTTAGATAACACAATTAAAATTTGGAACTTACAAACAAGTCAGGAAATTCGGACATTTCCTAGACAATTTAGTATTGTTGAATCAATTGCTATTAGTAATGATGGGCAAATTTTGGCTAGTGGTGCGTGGGGAAATATTATTAAGTTGTGGGATTTGAATCAAGGTAAAGAAATTCGCACTTTGTTATAACTAAATAAACAAAAGTTAGAGTTTAGGCTAAAACTCTTAGCAGAAGTAAGACTTTGAATCATTTATTCTGTTGAAGAAGTTATTAACATCAAATTTTTTAATGCGTTCCCAGATTGAACCTGGGAATTAAGGCTAACGTTTACTAATGTTGGGTTTCACTTCGTTCTAACCAACCCACATTTGCTTACAAAACCCCTTTAGAGCTGGGAATTTCACCTGCACGACGAGGATCAATTTCTAATGCCATTCTGAGCGATCGCGCGAAGGCTTTAAATGTCGCCTCAATAATATGATGCGAATTAATCCCATCCAACTGCCGAATATGCAGCGTCATCTGACTATGATTCACTACGGCAACAAAAAACTCCCGCACTAACTGAGTATCATAAGTTCCAACTCGTTGTGTAGGAATCTGTAAACCATAACTAAGATGAGGACGACCAGAAAAATCTAAGGCGACTTGAACCAACGCTTCATCTAAAGGCGCAACAAAATGACCAAAACGAACAATACCTTTGCGATCGCCTAACGCATTAGCGAAAGCTTGTCCTAGCGTAATCCCGACATCTTCATTTGTGTGGTGATCGTCAATCTCTATATCACCAGTTGCCCGTACTTCCAAGTCAATCAGCCCGTGGGAGGATATTTGATGCAACATATGGTCTAAAAACGGAACCCCAGTAGCTGCGCTACAACGTCCTTGACCATCTAAATTAATGCTGACATAAACATCAGTTTCCCCAGTTTTGCGGCTGACAGAAGCAGTCCGACTAGGTAACAACTGTTCTAAGTTAGAAGAAGTTTGGAATGAGCGATCGCTAATTTGCATAGAAATTTATGTAAAAAATCCTCAACCTAGCAGTCAATATATTATTTTCTACTATTAACTCTTTATGGTATCGGATTTTGTTTATAGGTAGACATCGTGACATCCCTCCAACACTACCCTAGCGGGACAGCGTGGGCTTTTATACCCTCCCCGTTGACGGGGAGGAGTTGGGGCTGGGGTTTACATCCCCATGATTTCATAACCAGCATCTACATACAGGATTTGCCCTGTAATTCCGCTAGCTAAATCACTACACAAGAAAGCAGCAGCATTACCCACTTCTAACTGAGTGACAGTACGGCGCAAGGGTGCAACTTCCTCAACATGGTGAATCATATCTAGAATCCCGCCAACTGCCGAAGAAGCCAGCGTGCGGATAGGCCCAGCCGATATCCCATTCACCCGAACATTCTGCTGTCCCATTTCCGAGGCGAGGTAACGGACACTCATTTCCAGCCCAGACTTAGCAATTCCCATCAAATTATAGTTAGGAATTACCTTGACACCGCCCAAATAAGTCAGCGTTACAATACTGCCACCTTCCGTCATTAAAGGTTTGGCTGCTCCTGCCATTTGAATTAACGAGTAAGTGCTAATTTCCAAAGCTTGAGCAAAACCTTGTCTAGAAGTAGCACTAAAATCACCCGATAAATCTTCTTTATTCGCAAAAGCAAGGCAATGAATTAAAATATCCAGCTTGCCCCACTTTTCCTTAACAGTGTCAAACGTCGCCTGAAGTTGAGCATCGTCTTGGACATTACAGGGTAGAAATAAACTTGGTTGCAGAGGTTCTACTAATTCTGCAACTTTCTTTTCAAAGCGACCTTTTTCGTCAGGGAGATAAGTTACACCAATATTAGCTCCAGCTTGATGTAGCTGTTGGGCAATGCCCCAGGCAATTGAGCGATTATTAGCAATGCCCGTAACCAGGGCGTTTTTTCCAGTTAAATTTAGCATGGTTTTCTATTGTAAACGTAATTGAAGCCTGATTCAATCGCTCATTCAGCAGAATATTTACTGCTAATAGTTCCCAAAGGGTAAAGTAATTTTACAGCTTTGATTACAGTTATCTGTTGTTTAGTAGCAGATAAACAGCTTGTGCATTAAGCTTTTATTAACGGTTAAAGCCTTGCAAATCAGGGAGTTTTGTATCAATAAGCACAAAAACGTCTCAGGAATTAAGATTAAGTTTTCTTTCTATAGTCATTAATCGCTAACAATTGGCTGGTGATTTGAAAGCGTGACCAAAAAGCTATCAGCTACACATATAAGCACCCAAATTTATTTATGGGTTTAGCATGATTGCTGACTAATTTACGCAAAGGCAATAGCTCAACACCTAGTCGTTAAAACGTTATCTATAAGAAGTAATGGGTATGGTCGTGACGCAAGATAGACCTCTAGCATCTGTATTTCGTCAAGTCGGAAGTGGTGTGTTTCCCCCAGTGGTGGAAACATTTGATCGCGGTAAGACGATTTTTTTCCCTGGAGATCCGGCTGAAAGGGTTTATTTTTTACTTAAAGGTGCTGTAAAGCTATCGAGAGTTTACGAAGCAGGCGAAGAGATTACAGTAGCCTTATTGCGAGAGAACAGCGTGTTTGGGGTGCTGTCGTTGATTACGGGACATCGCTCTGATCGCTTTTATCACGCTGTTGCCTTTACACCAGTAGAACTGCTCTCGGCTCCGATTGATAAATTTGAGCAATCGTTAAGGGATAACCCAGAGCTTTCCTGGTTAATGATGCGGGGGTTGTCATCTCGGATTTTACAAACCGAGATGATGATTGAAACCTTAGCGCACCGAGATATGGGTTCTCGATTAGTCAGTTTTCTGCTGATTTTGTGTCGTGATTTTGGTACGCCTAGCTCAGATGGCATTACCATTGACTTGAAGTTGTCTCATCAAGCGATCGCTGAAGCAATTGGTTCTACCCGTGTCACTGTCACCCGTTTACTCGGAGAGCTACGGGACGATAAAATGATTTCTATTCAAAAGAAAAAAATTACCTTACACAACCCAGTAGCCTTAAGCCAGCAGTTTACATAGGGTGTGGGGATTTAAATCTGCTTTGGGTTAACCAGTGGGATCGCTAAATGTAAGTTGCCGCATCTGCTACTCTGTTCAAGAATGGCATCAACCTCCATAGGTATGAGATAGGCTGTATCTGAGCAGAAGGTATGGGGAGATGTCAAGCGGTTATATACTGATCGTGGCAATTTTAATATTAGGAGGTGTGATTGCGGCATCAGGCGATCGCATTGGCACGCGCGTTGGGAAGGCACGATTAAGCTTATTTAAGCTGCGTCCTAAGCAAACTGCCACCTTAGTCACAATAGTTACTGGTAGTTTGATTGCTGCCTTAACTTTAGGCATTTTAATTGCAGCTAGTGAACAATTACGAACTGGTCTTTTTGATCTCAAGGTTATTCAAAAGAAACTCTCAAAAACTCGCAAAGAGCTAACTGTAGTCGTAGAGCAAAAAAATCAAGTAGAAAGTGAATTAACGACAGCTAAAACTCAGCGATATCAAGCAGAGACACAGCTTGATACAATTAATCAGTCTTTGAAACAAATAATCGCCAAACAATCTTTGACAGCTAAACAACTTAATACTACTCAGCGCCAGCTAGGAGTTGTTTCCTCTCAAAAAATTGCTCTCAGTAAGGAAATCACACAATTACAGGGAGAAAGACAAGATTTAATCGAGCAACGCAATCAGGTTAAAGAGCAAGTTAATCAACTTAATAGTCAAGTCGGTCAACTGCAAGGTAATATTGCTCAACTACGTGGTCAAATTAATCAACTAAATGGTCAAATTGCTCAATTAAAAGGGCAGATTAATCAGCGCGATCGCGAAATTGCTAAACGAGACATAACTATTGCCCAAAGTGAACGAGTAATTTCCCAAAGACAAGACCTGGAAAAACAGCTAAAAAAGGGCATTTCCGAACGTGAAACTCGCCTCAATCAGCTAGGGCAACAACTGAAAAACAGAGAAATTCAACTAACTCAAAGACAAGCAGAACTTAAACAACGGGATCAAGAACTGCAACAACGGCAGGCACAGCTTAATGAACAAGATCAAAAACTCAAAACACTAGAAGTACAACTTAAACAAGGGGAAATACAACTTAGTGAACGGGATAAGCAACTTAAACAACTAGATCAACAATTCCAACAAATAGAGACACAACTTACCCAACGAGACCAACAACTTAAACAACTAGAATCACAACTGGAGCAACGAGAGCAACGACTAGCATTTCTAGAGCGAGAAGTAGGAAAGCTAGAACAAGATTATCTAGTACTTCGTCAAGGTAACGTTGTTTTATCGCGCAATGAAGTCCTTGCTGCTGCTGTCCTGCGGGTTGTTGAACCATCAGCAGCGCGTCGAGCAGTTGATCAATTGTTGAGTCAAGCTAACCGCACAAGCATTGAATCAACTCGACCTGGTGGTAAGAAAACTAACGAGCGAGTAGTGCAAATTGCTTCAACGCAAGTCGAACAGTTAATTAACAAAATCAAGGATGGGCGCGACTATGTAGTACGCATTTTTTCTGCTGGAAATTATGTGGTTGGAGAAAAGCAAGTTGAAGTGTTTGCTGACGTATCATTAAATCAAGTTGTGTTCAAAGCAGGTGATACTGTCGCGGAAACCGAAGCTGAACCTGCTACTATGACAGAGGTAGAAATACGCAAAAAAATTGACTTTTTACTGACAGCATCGCAGTTCCGCGCCCGTAGAGTTGGAATTGTGGGTGATACTATCTTGCAAATTGGCGATGGTAGAATTACAACCTTTATCCGATTTTTAGAACAAGTAAAGCAGTATAAGCAGTCTGTAGATCTTAAAGCGATCACCGCAGAGGATACTTACACATCAGGGCCACTAAAAATTAAGTTGGTAGCTATTAAGGATGGACAAGTTCTTTTTAGTACTTGATCCTTCAAAACTGCACAATGTAAAAGATTGATAATTGTTAATTGCTATGATTTTGGGTTTTGATCCAGGAAAAGACAAGTGTGGTTTAGCTGTTGTGGGGTTAGACAGAAAACTGCTTTACCATGAAGTTGTGTCATCAGCGAGTGCGATCGCCACTATCCAAACGTTATGTGAAAAATTTGCCATTTCTACTTTAGTAATGGGAGATCAAACCACAGCAAAAACTTGGAAACAGAAACTCACTAGCGAATTAGAATCAATTCCGATTGTAATGGTAGATGAACGTTACAGCAGCTTAGAAGCACGTGATCGCTACTGGCAAATGTATCCGCCTAAAGGTATTACTAGCCTAATACCACAAGGATTTAGGCAACCTCCCCGACCAATAGATGATATTGTTGCTATTTTGCTAATTGAAAGATATCTAAAAATAGCAAATAAAAATTAAATTTGTAATGTTATACATCATAAATATAGATCTGGTCACAGGCTACAAAAATGTTTATAGGCCCAAAATAATTTTTCTAAAGTTGCGCTCGGATAGTAAAAGCATAATCCCCTCCTGGTTCTAGCTGGTAATCTTGCTGCTCTAAAAATCTACCCAAAGGTTCTTGAATTAAAGCTCGTCCCATAGAGGGTTTTACCACAAGTTCATCTTGGCGGAAACACCAGTAGAACTCCCAAACAAATTCTCCCGCGCTAACTTCACCTTCGATTGTTCCTAGTTGCCAGGAATGTTGGGTAATCCTGACATGGGCAATGGTTTCTGGCAGATACTTAGAACTCACAATAAGTCTGATGTTAATAACCTTTAAAAACTCACGATAGCAAACGTTTTGTAATAGCTGCTTTAGCAGTCAGACTGTCTCCAAAATGAGTAGGATCAAAATGAGTAAGAGGAGGAGCGGTTTTGACGAATTTAGTGTCGGACTCTAATCCTGATAATTTAAATTCTACTAATCTAGATCAGGAACTAGATAGCGCGATTTTCAGCTTTAAAGAGATTCAGGCAGAACTGAACTATAAACAAGCGACTGACGCACTGCGAGAACTGGTAGACAATCTCGACTTAAAGCCCCAAGAAAGAGAGGGATTAGATTCGGAGATAGAGGGACTAGCAACCATGCTAGATAAGTTAGAACGCTCTGTAGTGCAGATTGCAGCTTTTGGCATGGTAGGCAGAGGTAAATCTTCGCTACTGAATGCCTTATTAGGTCAAAAGGCGTTTGAAACTGGCCCACTTCACGGTGTTACCCGTACAAGTCAAAGTAGTAGTTGGCGCGTAGAAAGTCAAAACTTATCTACCCAAAATACCGATCGCACTGCTGATGTTTTAAGAGTCACACTGCCAAGTGTAGGCAATTCTCAGGTAGAACTGATTGATACACCGGGGATTGATGAAGTTGATGGCGAAGCACGAGAAATCTTAGCGCGTCAGGTTGCCACCCAGGTTGATTTAATTCTGTTTATCATTGCTGGTGACATGACTAAGGTGGAATACGAAGCGCTATCGCAGCTACGGGAAGCGGGTAAACCGATGTTGCTAGTTTTTAATAAAATCGATCAATATCCAGAAGCAGACCGACAGGCAATTTACCGCAAAATCAGAGATGAACGGGTACGGCAGTTGCTTAAACCCTCAGAAATTGTGATGGTGGCTGCTTCACCGTTAGTAGCACAAGCTGTGCAACGACCAGATGGCAGCAGAGGAATACAACGCCGTCAAGGATCGCCGCAAGTAGAGGAATTAAAGCTAAAAATTCTAGAAATATTAGATCGAGAAGGTAAATCTTTAGTTGCCTTGAATACTATGCTTTATGCCGATGATATCAATGACCAGTTGGTACAAAGGAAAATGCTGATTCGGGATGAAAGTGCTAATCAGTTGATTTGGAAAGCAGTAATAACTAAGGCAGTAGCGATCGCACTTAATCCTGTAACGGTCGTAGATTTACTTAGTGGCGCAGTAATTGATATTTCCCTAATTTTAACTTTATCCCGACTCTACGGCATTCAGATGACTCAGCAAGGCGCTGTAGGTTTGCTGCAAAAAATTGCCCTGAGTATGGGTGGTATTACTGCTAGTGAACTTTTAGCAAATTTAGGTTTAAGTTCTCTTAAAGGGTTACTAAGTCTTTCTGCACCAGCAACGGGTGGAGCATCTTTAGCTCCTTATCTTTCTGTAGCGGTAACTCAGGCGGGTGTTGCTGGTGTCTCTGCTTATGTAATTGGACAAGTGACTAAAACTTATCTAGCTAATGGTGCTTCTTGGGGGCCAGATGGCCCAAAAGCAGTTGTAAATAGTATTTTATCAAACTTGGATGAAGCCTCAATTATTAATCGTATTAAAGATGAATTAACTGCCAAGATTGATTTACGTCGAGTGACAAATGGCTAATTTTGGGGGAGATGAGGGAGATTTAAATCAGAATATTTTTAATTTACTTCTCATTCCTCACTCCTCGCCTCTTAAAATCAAGCTATCTCTGTTGTTTGAACGAATCTAGCCATTCTTGAACTTGACCTGCGGCAACGTCGCGGCTACCCAAACCAAAGGCAAGTGCGATCGCAACAGCAATTGCTCCCAGTAGTAGCCCAAAAGCTAAGTTAACAATGTCACTAGCAATGCCCATTTGTTGCAGTGCCATTGCTGATACTAAAGCAATAATGGCAATCCGAGCCGTTTGACCTAAAATTCGGGACTGGCGAGATCCAGAACTGGTAATTAAGCTGTAAGCAAGGTTAGCTAAATACAAACCAATTGCAAACACCACTAAACCAGAAAGAATTCGACCTAGTACTACAACAATGCCGCTTACTAATACAGTAAGTGCTGCAATTTGCAACACATTAGTTGCTGCTACTGTAGCAAACAACATAATCCCAACAAGTACAACAATCCCTACAAGTTCTGAAGGTGTACGAGTGATAGTTGGTGTTGGCTGAATAACAGTTGCTTGCTGTGAGGTTAATGGGTCAAATTCTCTATTAATAGAATCAAATTCTGTATTAGTAGAAAATGATGCTTCGGGTGCGCTGCTAGGAGGAAGAATTGCTTTCGGGCGTTTTGTTGGCAATCCTATCCAAGAAAAAATGTTATTAAACCCAAGCCCTGTGAGGATGTTTGTTACTAAATCTGAGACAAATCGTCCTAAGAAATAAGCTAACGCCAAAATTAGCCCAGCTGTTAAAATTTGGGGAATGGCGTTGAGAATCTGCTGCAACATTGAAGTTGCTGGATCAGAAATCGCATCAATTCTCAGAGCATTTAAAGCTGCGATCGCTGTTGGAATTAAAATCAGTACATAGACAAACGTACCGATAATCCAAGAAAGAGATTTTCCACCTGCGGGTTGATTCAACCCAACGCGATGACCTAGCTGATCAGTACCACTTGCAGCTAACAGATTTGTCACAATTCGACGTACTACCTGTGCCACTAACCAGCCTGCACACCCGATTAGCACAGCAGCTAAAATATTTGGCAGAATTGCCAGTACTTCATTTAGTAGCGTCTGTACTGGTTGCAGTGTTCCCTGCAACTCTAAGGTACTCAGAACAGAAGGCAAGAATAGCAGAAAGATGAACCAGTACAGCGCATTTGCTAGCGTGTCACTCAAAGACAACTGGTTAGGCTGAGTAGATGAACCAGATGAGCCTACTTGTTGATTTAAACGTTCATCTAAACGCAGAGTACGCAAAGTGCGTGTTACTAATAATTTAACTGCTGTAGCTATTACCCAGGCAATGCCTAACAAAATTGCAGCGCCGCCTAATTTCGGCAAGAAGCCCAGAATTTGAGAAAGGAAATTATTTAAAGGTTGAGAAACAACCGTCAGTTTAAGTTGGTCTAAAAACGCGACCAACACCAAGATCATGATCAACCAGAAGACAATGCTGGAGATCCATTTTTCTACGGGTGGAGTATCAGCACTATCTGAACGTCCAGTGATCCAAGCCGCGAGGCGATTATCAATATCAGTACGCTTCAATAGCCCATTAGTGATTGCAGAGGCGACGAGCGCCACTATCAAACCAATTACTAAAATTGCGATCGCTGCCACCAAATTGAGCAGAGAGGGGCCTAAGCTGAAACCTAGACCTTGGGAAAGCCCGCTCACACCTGTTTCAATTGCTTGTTGAGGTTTGGCTGGGGCAGCCTGTGCTAATATTTGCGACCACAACAGCGGATCATCAGCGCCTATGCTTTGTGTAATTACTGACCAAACTTCATTCATAGTTGGTAGGAAACCCTTCCCGACTTTACAGGTAAAAATAAACTTGGGTTTTTGGCAGTAGCCATAATTGCTTTAGGATTATCTGGGGAATTTGTTGTATATACTGCAATGCTCACAATTCCACCCTGAAATAACCCTTAGAGCAATATGGACAACATTATGCGCCACTTTATCAGGTTGTAATCTTCCTTTATAGTGAAATAAGCTTTAAAAGTAGCTGATTTGCATATTTTTAAACCTCAAGTTATCTAACACGCCCCTGAAAAACACGGCATTAGTATCTATGTCGCCTCAAGTATTTGAACAATCTATCCAAATCAACGCCAACGCCACAATCGTTGAGCGTTGCATTACAGATCTAGGGTTAATGCACCGATGGCTTAATCCCATGCTGGTTTGTGAACCTGTAGGGGAGTGGAGTACTGAGGTTGGTAGTAAGAGCCGTTTTGTGATTCAAATCCCTGTATTACAGCCCACCCTGAATAGTGTGGTGATTGAGAGGGAGCCAGGGCTAATAATTTGGGGGTTTGAGGGATTTTTTGAGGGACGCGATCGCTGGGAATGTCAACCAAATGCTCAAGGAACGCTTTTACTCAATTGCTTTGAGTTTGAAACTCCCAATCTCCTAATTAGTTGGGGTTTCAATATGTTTGCTGCTAAGTGGACACAACAGGATATGCAAGCACAGTTAAAGCGTCTCAAAAGAGTAGCAGAGTACAATTAATAATTAAAAAGCCTGTTGGCTTTGCACATTGAGTTATATAAAATAAAAATTTTATTTGTTATTTCCAGTCCACAACTTTAATTTTATGGTAATTGATCATTGTTAATTGATAATTGTCTAAGCATTTGTCGAATCACATCAGCATCTTCAGCATCAGGAAGGCGATTGAGGTAATTTGTTAAATCATCAGAAGCTTCTTCCCATCGTTCTAATTCATAGTAAAGCAAACCGCGATCGCGTAATTCCATTACAGCATCAGGAAATAGCCACAAAATCCGCTCAACTGCCGCCACAGACTTGCTAAAATTACGCCGACTTAAATAAATCATCTTTAAGTTTGTCAGCATTCGTGCTAAAAATTGGCGGTTACTTACAGGTTGCAGCAATTCGGCAGGAATTGCTGATATTGGTTGTTGGTAAATTTGGCTCAGTCTTTCCTCACAATCTTCATCAAACATAATTTCGCCGCGATTAAAAGCATCAACAAAAATACCAACATTTTCAAATTCTGGGCGAATCATAAAATGCCCAGGCATTCCAATGCCTACCATTGGAAACTCCAGCCTTCGAGCAATTTCTAAGTAAAGTAACGACAGCGTAATTGGGATGCCACTACGACGTTCAATTACATCATTTAAAAAGCTGTTGCGCGGATCATAATAATCCTTTTTATTTCCCGTAAAACCTAAGTCATCATAAAGATATTTGTTAATAGTTTGAAGTACTCGCAATGGATAGTGTTGTTCTGGCAAACGGTCTCGGATCTCAGTTGCCATAGTATCAATGGCATTGAGATATTCCTCTGGATCGAGAGTGGGATATTCTTCTTTGGCAATGTATAGGGCTGACTTTGCTAAATCAATTTGTTGGTCAGGTTGTTGAGTTTCTTGATAAAAATATTGCCGCGCTAAATTAAAGTTCATATTTTTATGATTTAAAATTATTTAAAAATTAATCAAAAGCATGAAATAAATACTTGTAGCTTTAAAGTTGATTTTCGGATAAAATTTTTCTCTGTTGTTTTAAACTGAGTTCATACAACTAGGACTCTTTAAAAAAAATTGCAATAGTCAAATATTGGAAAATCAACCACAGATAAAACACTGATTTAATCATTAATTTAAACAACAAGTATAGTATAATTTTTGTTTATAAGTACAGAAACTAACTAAGGTTTTTTCAATTTATGCAATAGAGCTATTAGTAATCTGCTCCAGATCCATATCGCCAAGCATCAAGCAATCGGTGGTAATAGTATTGCTGTACAGGTGGTAACATTTTCTCTAGGGGCATCATCATTTTTCCTAAAGGATCTAGCGCGGTATATCCTCCTAAAGTAAGATAATGCACTATCCAAGCCAGTAGCGTTTCTAATCCAACATGAGGAATGACTGGTAACACGATCGCAGGCTGAGTTATTGCAGTTTTCAATAGCGTTTTTGATAAACCTGAAAATTGCACAACGTCTTGCAAAAATGGTCTGATCACATCGTCTCCTAACTGCGCCATCGACTGAAACACCCCTGCAAGCAACTGGTTAATTTGATCGACTTTAAGTTGTTGCTCAATACCAGCACTCATCGCTCTTTGAAACATCCAAGTTGCAGCAATATTAGGTTGATAAGGTTGCAGCAGTGCTAAAGCATTCTGACTGAGAGCATCACTTTGTAAAGCTTCCTGAATTCCTATTGTTAAACGCTTCAGGTGTCTTACTATTGCTCCGAAGCCTCCAAAGCTTACAGGTGATTGGCTACCACTACTATCTCCCACAAGCAATATCCGATTCCAAGGTGTTCTTAATGGGCTTTGTTTGTAGGAAGGAAAAAAACCAAATAATGCCCTTTGAAATTTCAGTTGAGAAAGTTCTACATTTTGATACTTTGGTAACAAACGTAAGTATTCTTCAAATAAAAACTCTAAACTAGGACGTTCTGGGTGAGCATCCATGTAGGTAAATAAATAAGTAGTTCTGCCATCTCTTGCTGGAAATGCTTCCCAAAAGTATTGGCAGTGATGCTGCATGGGTGTAAAAGAGACAAATAAATCGCCTGTCTCGTTTTCTGGAAATCCTTGAGCGCAGCTACCTACTACTAAGCAAACTCCTTCTGGTTTTTGTCCTTGTCGCGCCTGTTGCGCTATAGGAGAAAAATGCCCCATTGCGTCTATTAATAAGCGCGTATTTAAAACTTTTTCACCTGCTTCTACCCTTACACCATTGGTGTGAACTATCGCTGCATCAAAAGGTGTTTGTTGCAATAATTGACCACCAGCAGCCAAAAATTTTAACTTGATAGTTTCTAAGAGAAAAACTGGGTCAACACCAATGTTAAGAATATCTCGCACCCAAATATCAGGAGTATTAGGAAAGGCAATCCGAGCAGGGTTATATTGGGTAGCGATCGCATTCTCTAATTCTGATAAAGAAAGTAAGCCTAATTCCACAAAAGTTTCTAGTTCTTTGCGGGAGATATTCCACTCTTGATCTCTACCGCGTAAAATTCCACGCTCAACTACAGCCACACGGTAGCCCTGTATTTGTAAAGCAGCCGCCACTAAAATTCCTAGTGTGCCACCGCAAATAACAATATCTAACTCTACAGTTTCCAAAGGTACCTGGCTTTCTTTAACTACCGTAGGTATTGGTAAAGAATTTTCCTTAATTGCTTGCCAAAGGCTATCGGCACGGCGTAGCCCTCCTAACACATCTCCTGGTAGTTGCGATAGAATTTCTGCGGTTTGATTCATAAGAATTTATTTTACAAAAAAATTAACTTACTGGATCGTCCCATTGGTAGATGCTGTTAGCACATTATTTTTTAACACTGTGATTAGGAAGAAGTAGATTTTCTGAAAATTCTATACTTTTACTGTGGCTAACCAAGTAACCACTTGATCAAGTCAAAGCTAAACACGAGGCAACTTTTTTGAGATTTAACTAATTTATTAGGAACAACTATAAGTCTTCAACCGTCATAAAGTGAGAGTTAATTACATTTAACTATTTAATAGCAAATTTAGGATAATTAAATATTTTGACAATTTCAACATCTATAACGGTTGACGCTTCAATAGCAATCCTGAAGTAAATCCTATATGGACTTTTCTTTTTAATAAATTCCCCCTTGAACACATAACTATTCAATAATTTTAATTTTAAATTATTGAATTCTTGTCATTAAGCTAAAACAATAATTGTTAAGTTAAACGGTAATAGCCATTTATTACTCATAATTTTTTATTTTTTTGAACAATGAATAACATTAAACATTTCTTACACAAGCCTTCTGTGTTTCTAACAGCCTTAATACTGTCTTTACAATCAGGTTTTGCGATCGCAGCACCAGAAAATACTCAACCTGTTGTCAAGAAGCATAAAAACGGCAAAGTTACTTTAATTGGTAGTAACCGACCTGAAGGTTTACCCCTACCTGGCAATATTCGCAATCAAGTAGGTAATCCTGAAGCGCAAGCTCGTAACTTTCTTAAATTTTATGGCTCATCTTTTGGTATAGACAACCCTGAGACACAACTGAAAGTCAAAAAGTCATTCAAACTTGACGGGCAGGATACAGTTAAACATCAACAAGTTTACAACGGTATTCCAGTACTATCAGGTGAATTAAACGTTAATCTTGACCAACAGGGTAACTTACTTTCTATTAGTGGTAAAACAACCCCAGGCATTAAAGCCAATACGACAGCTAAAGTTCCTGCTGGACAGGCAAAACAAACTGCTTTAAGAGTCGTAGAAAAAAAATATAAACTCAATTCATCGGATCTAAATAGTACCGACCCCGAACTTAACATTTATTCACCAGAACTCCTTGGCCCTCAGACTGGTTCACCTCAATTAGTATGGTTAGTTAAAGTAACTCCAAAAGCCCCTAGTGAAATCGAGGAATTAGTATTAATTAATGCTGAGAAACCCGATAAAGTTGTTCTCAACTTCAACAATCGTCCTAATGCTAGAACAAGGCAAACTTCTACGGCAAGAAATACCACAACCTTACCCGGTACATTAGTATGCGCCGAAAGCAATCCCACATGTAGCAATGGAGATACTGATGCCAAGAATGCTCATATTTTTGCAGGGGATACCTACGACTTCTACAAGAATAACTTTGGGCGAGATAGCATTAATGGCGCTGGAATGGCAATTGTATCCTCGGTACATTACGCCACTAATTATAAAAATGCCTTTTGGGATGGTAGGCAAATGGTGTATGGCGATGGTTTATCTGTTGCCGATGATGTTGTCGGTCATGAACTTACTCACGGAATAACGCAATATACTTCTAATTTGAACTACTTCTATCAGTCTGGTGCTATTAACGAATCATTATCCGATGTGTTTGGTGAATTTATCGACTTGACCAATAATAAAGGTAATGATGCGGCGACAGTAAGGTGGCAACTAGGGGAAGACATTCCTACGAGTGTTTTTGGTGGCCCAATTCGGGATATGAAAAATCCACCATTGCATCAGCAACCAGACAAAATGACGAGTTCTTATCATTACCTGGGTAGTGATGATAATGGAGGAGTGCATACTAACAGTGGTATTAATAATAAAGCTGCCTACTTGATGACTGATGGTGGCACTTTTAATGGCAAAACTATCACCGGAATTGGTATTACAAAAGCTGCCAAAATTTACTACAAAGCTGCAACTTCTTTACTTACCTCTGGTTCAGATTACTACGATCTTTACAACTATTTGAACCAAAGCTGCCGTAGCCAAATTGGTATCGCAGGAATTACAGCTACTGACTGTACACAGGTACTTAATGCCACTCTGGCTGTGGAGATGGATAAGGAGCCATACACTGGTTATCAACCTGAAGCATCTGTCTGTCCAGTTGGTAAGAATTCTAAGGATGTGTTCTTTGACAATATGGAAGCAAGTACCAATTGGCAATTCCAGAACTTGGTAGGCGTGAACTCTTGGCTATACTATACAGATCCCAATCCTTATGATAAAAAGGCATTAGCTGTAGATGATAGCAGTAACGGCCCGACTGATTCCGTAGCAGCGATGAAAACGGGAGTCACAATACCATCAGGAGCATTGTTACACTTTAAGCACGCTTTCCAAATGGAAGATGGTTATGACGGTGGTGTTGTTGAGTACAGCATAGGTACTACCAACACTTGGCAAGACGCAAAACCTTTATTTCAAGCGGGTCAGAACTACAACTATACTATCTCTAGCACTGATGGCAGTCGTATTGCAGGACGCACAGCTTTTAGCGGTACCTACAACGGCTCTAATTACGTTTCTACTCGCTATAACTTAGCTTCATTAGCAGGTAAGGTAGTCCGTTTCCGCTTCCGTCAAGCTAACGATGCGAGTGTTGGAGGTTACGGTTGGCTATTAGATAACGTCCGCATTTATACTTGCCAATAAATTAAGGCAAGAGTAAGCATAAATTAATGTTGGATGAATACACCCAAGTAGAAACAGTAAGTTGGGACAGTAGAATAGCTAATTCCTGTATGGAACTGATTTTAGGTATTATCCTATTCTTCAGTTCCTTTCTTATTTTGTATTGGAATTAAGGAAGAACTGTTGCACAATCTTATAGCATTAGTGCTAGCGATCGCCCTGGTAGTTGTAGCAGCAAAATTTATCTGTAAAATTACGAATTGATTGCTCGTTTTCGCTGTTTGTTACATCTTACCCAAAGCCACTACAGCATTTTGACCCCCGAAACCAAAACTCATACAAAGCGCCTTCTGCACCTCACGCGACTGTGCCACAGTGACAAAATCTAAATCAAACTCTGGTGCAGTTAAACCTACACATGGCGGTAACAAATTTGATTTCATCGCCATTAAACAAAAAGCTACGCCTAAAGCTCCAGAAGCTCCCAAAGTATGACCTGTAGCGCCTTTAGTTGAACTAACCGGAACACCTTGAGGAAATAAATATTTAATTAACTGTGCTTCATGCTCATCGTTAAGCTGAGTAGCTGTACCGTGAGCGTGGATATAATCAACGTCCATTGGGGAAAGTTTACTGCGTTCTAAGCATTGCTTAACGGCGGAAATCGCACTTCTAGCTATTGGTTCAGTAGCACATACATGATAAGCGTCTGCTGTCAAGCCAAAACCCAAAACTTTACCATAAATTTTTGCTTCCCGACGCTGTGCTAACTCGGCTGTCTCTAAAACAAATACTGCCCCACCTTCACCCAAAACTAAACCTGATCGATGCTTGTCAAAAGGATAAGCGCCTGTTTTAGCTAATGCACCCATTTTGTCAAACCCTGCCAAAGTTAGGGGTGTGATAGCTGCCTCCACCGCACCAGCAATAACACGCTGACATTGCCCAGTTTGAATAAGATTATAAGCTTGTGCGATCGCCCATATTCCTGTAGCGCAAGCTGCCATCGGCGCTAATACTGAAGCAGTAGAACTTATTTGACGAGCAGTTGCGATCGCCGCTCTGTTAGGTAAGGTATCTAACCAATGCTCTAATTTTATTGTGTTTTCTTGAACAAGGGAAGTTAAATAAACTGTTGAATTTAAATTTTGATATCCTAGTTGCTGCTGACGACTAATATAAAATTTTCGGGCTAACTCTTCCCACGATGCCTGACAACTGCGACTTGAGCCAATTACTACCCCACAATTAATTAATGGTGGCAGCAAACCAGCATCTTTTAACGCTGATGCTACCACCAACTCAGTGATATTTGTGAGATTATTTGGTGTGTTACCAATCAGCGCTATAGGAAATGTTGGTAATTCTGGAAATAATTGGCGTAGGATAATCCCCGATTTACCTGCAATTAAACTTTTCCAAGTACTTTCCAAATTGCCTAAAGCCGAAATTAAGCCAACACCAGTAACAACAACCTCAATCACCGCATTTTAGGTTCTGAATTTTAGATTGTGAATTGAGTAAAAAATCCAACTGCCTCTAAAAATTAATTTTTATCAATCAACAATTAACAGTAAACATTCAGACCTGATAATTGTTAATTGATTTACTGTCCTTTCTTCAAGTTTTCGATCCCCTTAGTGACCTTAGCAGATTCAATGCGATCGCCCTGCTGAATCTTGTCAACTACGTTCATCCCCTCGGTAACGTTACCAAACACAGCATACTCGCCATCTAAGAACGCTAAATCTGCTAAAGCAATATAAAACTGAGAAGAAGCACTATCTGGAGACTGTGAACGAGCCATCGCCAACGCCCCCCGTGTATGTTTCAACACTGGTGGATCAGAAATACCCGCGCTATTGAAAGTTTGGCTATAAATTGGACTTGTTGCCCCTTTTGGCTTGATTTCTAAGGGAATATAACGCTGTTGATTCGTAGCTGGATCAATAAAACCACCAGTTCCCAACTGCTCCTGTGGAAATTTTGGATCTTTGCCTTGAGGATCACCCCCTTGAACGACAAAAGGTTGTGGTTCCCGCACTACTCGGTGAAACACTAGCCCGTCGTAAACTCCCCGTTGAACCAAATCAACAAAATTACCAGCACTAACTGGGGCATTAGTTCCATCCACTTCCATCGTAATTGGTGACCCTTTAACTGTTAAAACCACCGTGGCTTTGCCTTCAAGTCGCGGTAAATTACTCAGTTGTGGACTACTAGCCACAGGACTAGGAACAGACGTAGTTTGATTACTTGTAGGACTGGCTGAATTCACCGTGGATGCCTGTTGGGTATCACATCCACCTATGATCAAACCACCAACGGCTAAAAATAATAATAGCCAGCGTCGGATTTCTATCTGCATTTTTACTTTACCTATATCTAGCCAGAGCTACTGAATTATAAGCAGAGATCTCCAAAGGTAGGGAGCGGAAAAGCAAGAAGCCAGGGAGAAGATTACAGTCAACTACAGGTAGAGTGAACCGCTTCTAACAACTTTCTCCCCTGCGCCCTACCGCCTGCCTATTATCAAACGGTACAAACTGCAACCTCACCTCTCATAGTCCTTCCAAAGGAACACTCAGAAAACGAGCCAGGGTAGCTCCCTCGCTTTCTAGGTCATACAACGAAATCGGTTCACCAACACGGGATAGAGGGATATCCCGCCGTCCCTTGACACGTAGATAGAGAGCGCGACGTGGGTTTAGCCCTTCTTTAATATCTACTCTAATTGCTTGGACATCCTCTGCCTTACAGTTAATTTCAATTCGGCGGTTTTTCCCAGGAAATCCCCATCTAAAAATGCGAATTTCCCCTGTTTCCTGATTAAATTCGTTATAACCGCCGCCGATGTCCCAGATGACCGCTAACCACAGGTAAAGCGCCAGCAGTAAGCCAGCAGTACCGTAAAGCCCCATCGTTAGCCCTTGGGGAATAAATAGCAGTTGAGTGGGATCGCTAAAAGGCAAAAGATTTACTTTAAGATAACTGGAAATTCCAGCTAAGAAAAAGCCTGTTGCTCCCACAGATACAACTGAAGCCCACCAATAGTTACTGAACCGACGAGAGCCTAAAATCGGTTGCTTAAGAACAGGGTTATCTGTAGAGATTGTCGGTGCAGCCATGAAATTTTAGTTAAATCCAACGTAAATTTGAGTAAAAATTGCTTTGATACTCCCACGTATTTGAGCAGGTGGGATTAGTGGAACATCTGCGTTTGCTTACCAGATTTAGTTACTATTCTATGCCAGAGAAGGGTCACATCCCCACCCTCCGTCCAATTAAAACTTACGCATTTCAACAGTGAAATAACCAATGCAGTGGGGTAGGGGACAAAGAGTAGGAGAGAAAAATAGGCGTAAATACTAGCTTTTAGGCATAATTATGATTTATTTGTTAAATCAGTCCTGTCCCTAAAATAAGCCATCCAAACTACTGCGTTAAGTTAAGTAACTAACCCAGGGTTTTATGAGATGGTACGTGTCAAATTGTAAAAATTCTGATATTTTCAATAAATAAACTTGAATAAACCTGAGACTCTGACCTCTTCGCATTTCTAATTTTAAGGAGAATGGATTAGGTCTGATTAAGGTACAAAAGCAAGACTATTGGCAACGCCTAGACCTAGAAAACGCTCATTCAACCACAGAAAAGCAGCTTATGGACACAACCACTAAACTGCATATTGGTTAAATATATCAGGGCGTGACTATGGTTGTTTTAAATTGGCTAGGATGTAATAGCCATAGGCAATTAGCTAATGGCAACACTAGCTGAGTCCTTCCTAAAAATCCTATCCTTGAACATGGATGGGATTGGTAGTGCCAAATATAAAATGTTAACTCCTCTGGTATAAGGTGTTGTTCCCCTTAAAGATTGAGGATTTGATTCAAACCAAGAGGTTTTAAGATGACAATAGCAGTAGGACGCGTGCCATCAGAACGGGGATGGTTTGACGCACTAGACGACTGGCTCAAGCGAGATCGCTTCGTGTTCGTCGGCTGGAGTGGGATATTACTATTCCCCTGCGCTTATCTCGCATTAGGCGGG
>DATNQB010000054.1 GCA_036702875.1 Oculatellaceae cyanobacterium
AGACCCAGAGTTTGAAACTTTCTACACCAAGAATATTCTGCTCAATGAGGGTATCCGTGCTTGGATGGCTCCTGCTGACCAACCTCACGAGACTTTTGTCTTCCCTGAAGAAGTTCTTCCTCGTGGTAACGCTCTGTAAAATTTAGCTATTTGAGTACAGGCTAAATACTTAGATTGCTACTATACCCCTACCAATGGCAGGGGTATTTTTCTGCCTTGATCTGGAAGATTGGCTAGTTGGGTAACACCAATTATGAAAAAAAAATCACGGCGACACATCTTTGATGTAGAGACGTACGACGACCTACATAGTGAAGAGTATGTAGTCAAGCATTCATACTAAATGGTATAAATTTTAATCTGAAAAAAAAATAAATTTAATTCTGGCAAAGCTCAAAATAGCCATCCATTATTTTTTTTTGTGCTATTGTATGTATATGTGAAAAAAATCACATCTTTGTATAGACAAAAGACCGCTTAGGCAACAAGGAGGTGATGCCCATGCAAGATAGTAGTATATGCAAGGGTCTCACGATTGGAGTTAGCCGGCTGTGCGCCGGGGCTATTCTCTAGCAGTTAGCTTTAACCTATTTATAGGTTAGTAGTTGATACGGTGAGGCTGGCTCGGAGTTTTCCCGGCAGCCTGGTTCCAATCGCAAGACCCACTACACCGCCCTCAGTTGAAAAGAATCTAATTTACGAGATTCTTGCAACAGGGGGCGGATAGCTTTTTGGGAAGATTCACTCCTCACCAATCCCCAAAGCTTAAATATTTGATCGGGTCAAATATCTGTAAGTTATAAACTGATTAGCGATCGCTCACAATCAGCCTTAAAAAAACTGCAACTAGCTAAAAGAATAGAGGCTTTACGGGCATATCTCAAAAAACTGTTGTTAATTTATGCTCAAAGGATGAGGACAACCTATATTTAAAAAGTTATAACATTCATTTAGAAAGTAGATATGGCGTCGTATAGACGCTAATACCATAACGAGTTCAAGGAAGGTTTAGATAAGCTTTTAAAATTTAACCGGAAAATTGTTTTCTTATACTGAATGATCTGAATATCTCTAAATGCTCTACAGCAATGGAACTCTAAACGATCATTCCAAATCAGCACATAGTGCATGAGAGACATTTTTACCGTAAACATAGACGGTGAAAGTTTTTTGGGAAAATCCTATCTTGCATAGTGAAGTAACTCATATGTTAAGATAAGTTATCAAACCGAGCCACCAATCTAATTTAGGGATTGGGAGTTCAAAACTGACAATCAAGATGTCATTTCTTTCTAATTTAGGTGTGAGGAAAAGAGGGAAGATGTCTAAAATTCTGTGGAAATCTCTGTTAATTAGCCCAGCGATTTTGAGTGCCGCGTTGATGTCATCTCGTGGTGCTGTAGCGATCGAAACTCAAGGCGTTAAGGATATTAACCAAGCGCAAACAGTCGCTGTTAATGCTGAAGTTGCTGCAACCAAGCCAACAACAGCATCAACAAGTGCACAAGCACTTCAGGAGCCAACTGCTGCTAGCTTAAATACAACTCAACAAGTTGCTCTTAAAATTAGCGAACCTACTTCAGCAGTAGCAACTGAAGTACCTAGCAAACTGAATGTAGAAACCTCAATAGCCCAAGCAGCCCCAGGGAATGGTACAGCAACCAGCCCTGCTGACAGCAATTTATTAAATCAAATTGAGCGTTACGGTAAAGAAGGTAGTGGTAACACTGAAGCAGGGCAAGTTACCAACGTTTCTCAGTTCCGAGATGTACAGCCTTCTGACTGGGCTTATGAAGCTTTATCCAGAGTTGTGCAGACCTACGGGTGTTTGCAAGGGTATCCTGATGGCACATATCGTGGTAATCGGGCGCTATCACGTTATGAATTTGCTGCTGGTTTGAACGCCTGTCTAAGACAAATTGAAGCTTTAATTGCCAGAACGCCAACAGGTTCTACTGGTGGTGTTTCCCAAAGCGACTTACAAGCACTGCAACGCCTGACTGAAGAGTTTCGCACAGAACTAGCAACTATCGGTACACGGGTTGATAATCTAGAAGGTCGTACTGCTTTCTTAGAACAGCGTCAGTTTTCTACCACAACCAAGCTAGCTGGTGAAGTTATTCTAGCGGCGACTGATACTTTCGACGAGTATGCCAATGAAACGGTTTTCGGAGATCGGGTACGTTTAGACTTACGCACCAGCTTCACAGGTAGAGATACATTACATACCCGTTTGGCTGCTGGTAATCTTGCAGCTTTTAACTACATCAATCCTGATAATAATACCTCAGTTCAAACTTTTGAGGGCAAACAAACCTTTAATATTGCCCCAGATAACACCAACAGCGTCAAGTTAGATTGGTTAGGCTATTACTTCCCATTTGGTGGCTCGAAAGTTTACCTGACGGCTCAAGGGGGTACACATAGCGATTACGCAGCTACCAACAACCCCTACTTTGAAGATTTTGACGGCGGTAATGGCGCACTTTCTACATTTGCTCAACACAACCCCATTTATCGGATTGGTGGTGGTGCTGGTGGTGCAATTACCCTAGGTCTTGGTCGAGGTGGCGGTCTGTTAAGACCAACTGGGTTAACCCTGGGTTATTTGGCAGACAATGGTAACGACTCGAATGCTAATGGTTTCCTTAAAGGCAGCTATGCGGCTTTAGGACAACTGAATTTTAACGTCAGTGACCGTGCCGCCTTGGCTTTGACCTACGTACACGGCTACCATCAAAACGCAGGTGAGGCAGCAGACTATATCTTTGATATGGGCCGCACTTCTGGTCAACAAGGGCTTAATCGGACACCTGTAGTAGGTAATGATTTTGCTAATAGACCCTCTGTTGTTCTTAACGGAGGCGGGCCAGTTGTAAGTAACTCTTACGGTTTATCTGCTGCTCTGAGACCAAGCAACAACTTCTCACTAAGTGGCTTTGTTGGCAAAACAAGTGCCAGAGTTCTTGATGCAGGAGATGCAGACATTTGGTACTACGGTGCTGGTATAGCTTTACCTAACTTTGGTAAAGAAGGAAATGTTTTAGGCATCTTTGCAGGTGTAGAACCGACTTTAAGGGGGGTAAGAGTTAATGGCAATGGACGCAATTTTGGGCCTAATGACACCGCTTATCACATTGAGGGTTTTTACAAGTACCAACTAACTGATAACATCTCATTTACTCCAGGTGTGATCTACATAACCAATCCTGGTCAAAACGAGGCCAATTCAGATTCTGTTATCGGCACTCTCAGAACGACTATGACTTTCTAGTTAGAAAAGGTCGCGTCTGAGTCAATTAAATAACTTAACCTAAAAACAGTCCCAAATCAGGGGACTGTTTTTATTATCCGTAAGTAAAAGCAACAAACACCGATGGAGAACCGGAGTATACTGAAGAAGATCTGGTGATTAGTATTTCCTGTGGAACTTTCTTGTAAGACAGAATACGCGCTGCTTGCCCTGTTAGAATTAGCTGGTCAGTATAACGCAGCCGAGCCTC
The DNA here is from genome assembly GCA_036702875.1 of Oculatellaceae cyanobacterium. Taxonomy (GTDB): domain Bacteria; phylum Cyanobacteriota; class Cyanobacteriia; order Cyanobacteriales; family PCC-9333; genus Crinalium. The sequence goes on from DATNQB010000054.1 coordinate 3,504, forward strand.
TGCAAATTAGGCAGATTGCGGCTACTCAACATATCCCCGATCGCTATTTGGAACAACTGCTAGCCACTTTAAGGCGGGGCGGTTTGGTGAAAAGTCAACGAGGAGCAAAGGGAGGTTATCTGCTAGGGCGGGAACCTTGGAAAATTACGCTTCTAGATTTAGTCAACTGCTTGGAAGGCTCAGATGCCCAATCTACTAATGAAACTATTCATAAAAGTGTAGAAAGTGCAGTGATTGAGGAAATTTGGAAAGAAGTAAATGAAACAGCTTATCAAGTCTTACACAGTTATACGTTGCAAGATTTGTGTGAAAAGCGAGATGCAAGGCGACAACTAGACATAATGTATTACATCTGAATTGACAACAACTAATAATTACTGAAATTTATGCGAATTGCCCAAAATATTACAGAATTAGTCGGTCGCACCCCTTTAGTTCAGTTAAACCGCATCCCCCAATCTGAAGGCTGTTTAGCGCGGATTGTGGTGAAATTAGAGGGAATGAACCCAGCCGCCTCTGTCAAAGACCGCATCGGCGTGAGCATGATTAATGCGGCAGAACAAGAAGGGTTAATTACTCCAGGAAAAACCGTGCTAGTGGAACCCACATCTGGAAACACTGGCATTGCTTTAGCAATGACGGCGGCGGCGAAGGGCTACCGACTAATTTTAACTATGCCAGAAACTATGAGCATGGAACGTCGGGCGATGTTACGAGCTTATGGTGCAGAACTGGAACTAACCCCAGGCGTTGAAGGAATGAGTGGCTGTATTCGCAGAGCGCAAGAGATTGTTGATAAGACCCCTCATGCTTATATGTTGCAGCAATTTCGCAACCCTGCTAACCCCCAAGTTCATCGGGAGACAACAGCCGAGGAAATTTGGGAGGATACTGAAGGTCAAGTAGATTTTCTCGTCGCCGGAGTGGGTACTGGCGGTACGATTACTGGCGTGGCGGAAGTGATTAAGCCACGCAAACCAGATTTTAAAGTGATTGCTGTCGAACCTAAAAATAGCCCTGTGCTATCCGGCGGTAGTCCAGGCGCACACAAAATTCAGGGTATTGGTGCTGGTTTTATTCCCCAAGTCCTGAAAGTCAACTTAATTGACGAAGTGATTAGCGTTACTGATGAAGACTCTATAGCTTATGGACGGCGGCTTGCTCGTGAAGAAGGAATACTTTCTGGTATTTCTTCTGGTGCTGCGCTGTATGCTGCTATTCAAGTAGCTAAACGTCCTGAAAATCAGGGTCGTTTAATTGTGATGGTTCAGCCTAGCTTTGGGGAACGTTATCTCAGTACTCCACTTTTCCAAGACGCAGAGCAACGAGTAGCTGTTTTGGGATAGTTATCATATTGGAATGAACCTTTCCAATCACTACGAAACACTAGAAGTCAGCACTACAGCCACGCCGGAGGAAATTAAACAATCCTATCGGCGTTTGGTCAAGCTGTTCCATCCAGACAGCAAAAGTGAAACAGCCGACCATGAGCAAATAGTTAGAATTAACGTTGCTTATGAAGTTTTGGGAGACCCGCAGCGTCGTAAGTCTTACGATCAACAATTAAACCAGGCGTTCCAGGGAAAGCGGCAACAGCGAACAGCTAACGCCGAAAACAACTATCGTCGTTATCGCCAAAGAGGACAAGATGCTGATGAGCAACTACAGCTTTGGATTAAGCAAGTTTATCTGCCAGTTAACCGTTGGGTATGCTGCATTCTTACTCCTCTAAGAGAACAGTTGGATGCTTTATCTGCTGATCCATTTGATGACGAATTAATGGCAGAATTTCAAGATTACTTAACAGATTGTCGTCATTACCTTAACCAAGCTCAAGTAGCTTTCCGTTCTTTTCCTAATCCTGCTACACTAGCTGGTGTTGCCGCTCACCTTTACTATTGTCTCAACCAGTTAGGTGATGGAATTGAAGAACTAAATTTTTTTACTCTCAATTACGACGACCACTACCTGCACACAGGGCAAGAATTGTTTAGAATTGCTGCTGGTCTGCGTCGGGAAGCTCAACACGCGATGAAAGCTGTTGCTTAGGTGTAAATTGTTGATTAACAATAAACATTTGTGCGTATTTTGCTCTTAACTTAATTTTTTATCCCAATATATGTATAAATTACCGTAAAAGTTAGTATATTATAAAAATATGTTAATTTTTATAAATTTTTATGAAATGTATTATTAATCGTCGCGCTCAGTTTTCAGCTAGCCATCGCTACTGGTTGCCAGAGCTAACTGAAGCCGAGAATGTTCAGCGATTTGGTCTTTGTACACAAACACACGGACATGGACATAACTATGTGCTGTACATTTCGCTGGAAGGTGAGATTGATCAGTATGGAATGGTGCAAAATTTATCTGATGTTAAACAGGTAATTAAACAAGAAGTAACTAGCCAGCTTGACTATTCTTTTCTTAATGAAGTTTGGCAGGAGTTTAAAGAAACTTTACCTACTACAGAAAACATCGCTAAAGTAATTTGGCAACGGCTAGCACCGCATTTGCCGCTAGTAAAAATTCAGCTATTTGAACATCCCGAACTTTGGGCTGACTATTTAGGAAATGACATGGAAGCATATCTTAGCATCGGTACTCACTTTAGCGCGGCTCATAGGTTGGCGCTGCCTACTCTCAGTTACGAAGAAAACTGCCAAATTTACGGTAAATGCGCTCGTCCTAATGGTCATGGACATAATTACCATTTGGAAGTAACTGTTAAAGGTGAGGTTGACTCACGCACGGGCATGATTGTGGATTTAGTAGCTTTGCAAAAGGTGGTAGAAGATCATGTAGTTGAACCTTTTGATCATACTTTTCTAAATAAGGATATTCCCTATTTTGAACAAGTAGTTCCTACGGCTGAAAATATTGCTATTCATATCGGTCAACTTTTGGAACAGCCTATCCGCGAATTGGGTGCAGAATTATATAAAGTTAAATTAATCGAAAGTCCAAATAATTCTTGCGAAGTTTTTTGCGGTAGATCTACATTAAATCCGGTAAGCGATCAATCTAGTGAACAAGTTTTGCTTTCTGTTTAGTTTATAAGTCACAACTCTAAATATAAGTAAGCCAACTTACTTGTAATTGAAGCAAAACCACCCTACTTTATGGGTGGTTTTATATTTTTTAAAATTAAGCTAATTATAACTGTAGCCAGATAGGTTAGGACATTTTGAATTGTTGAAGCCCAGGGCAAAAAAGGCTTTGAAAAAAGCTGTATTAGCTCTTCGTCGTGGCGTAGCATAAGCTGATAGCTGACTGCTATAATAGCACTTCTCTAAATTACTGGGGTGGGATATTAAGCTTTTTTGTTCAATGCTAGGCAAAGATAAAATATTTATTTTATTTCTAGATTAAAAGTGCCTAATATTGTGGGGAATATGTGCAATTAGAAGAAATCTCCACCTACAATTGAAGGCATATAGCTCAATTTATTGGAATAGCCATAGCTATAAATTGCTGCTATTACACTGTAAAGTGAGCAACAATTATCTGCCAGGGGAGGATTTCCCGACTGTGGTTCCAGCGCCAAATCGTCGCACCGAAGATCAAGCAATACCTACAGCCCCAGAGTATAACTCTGGGGAAGCAGAGCAATTGTTAGAGCAAGGTATTCAACAGTATCAAAATCAGGAATTTCAAACGGCACTGGGGTTTTTCCAACAAGCACTATCTGCCTACAAACAACAATCAGATCGGCTAGGGGAGGGAAAAACCCTTGGTCGCATCGGATTAAGTTTTTATGCGTTAGGAAACTTCAATCAAGCTATAGAGTATTCACAGCTAAGTTTAAAGATTGCGGAAGAGATTGAAGACAAAAGGTTGCAGGGGCAGGCGTTAGGGAATTTAGGTAATGCTTACCGCCATTTGGGTGATTATGAGCAAGCGATTGATTATGAACAAAAAAGCTTGAGTTTGGGACAGGAACTAGAAGACCGCAAAACTCAGGTGGCAGCACTGAACAATTTGGGACTAGCTTATAAGGCTCTAGGGGATTATATTAAGGCAATTGAGTATCAACAGCAGAGTTTAGCTGTGGTGCAAGAACTAGGGGATCGCTATACAGAAGGACAAATTCTGAAAAATTTGGGCAATGCTTTCTATGCTCAGGGAGATTATGCTAAGGCGATTGATTATTATGAGCAGCGATTAGCGATCGCAAAACAAACTTGCGACTATCGTGTTGAGGGACAAATTCTGAGGAATTTGGCTAGTGCTTGCCATGCTTTCGGTCAGTATGCTAAAGCAATTGAGTACAGTGAGCAGCGATTAGCGATCGCCAAATCTCAGGGTGATAATAGAGCCGAAGAACAAGCTTTAGGGAATTTAGCCGTGGCATACGAAGCTTTAAATGATTATATTAAAGCGATTGAATATTATGAACAGCGCATTGCTTTGGCACGAGTAATGCAGGATCAGAGGGTGGAACAGCAAGCACTGAGCGCTCTTAAAGTAGCTTGTTATGCCGTTGGAGACTATACAAAGGCGATGCAGTACGAAGAACAGTAGTTAAAACGGCAATTATTTGTAAAAATAGCTAAAAAATCCTAATTTAACGGATTTTTCCGTAAGATGCGCTAAATTCACTCTTGCTTTTGGAGGATGCTATCAGGAATTATCCACGTTATCACAGATTCATAACATAAATTTGTTAGTGTCAATCAACTTTACGAAAGCCTTTGATAAGATGGGCAAGAGTGATTGACACCGCAATTGTACTTATCCATCTCGTGTAAACGAGAGCATATCCCACTAACAAACTGAAAAGAAAATGAATACTACAGAACAACAGTATCAATCTGCCGAAACCACTTCCTCAGACCAGATTACTAAGATAGACGTAACTCCGGCTCCTGGTGCTATTACAGCACTACCTCCTGCTGACCAAAGCACAGATGAATGGCGCGAATGGGGAAAACAAGTTTCCCAAATTTTGTCAGAACTCCCTGAGTATCTTGGTCAATTTTTTGATGACAACAAGCGGGCTATCATTAGCCTGGGTTTATTGTTTGCAGGTATTGTATCTCTAAAACTGACCTTAGCTATTCTCTCTGCAATTAATGATATTCCCCTACTAGCTCCAACGTTTGAATTAGTGGGAATTGGCTACACTGGTTGGTTTGTTTATCGCTACTTACTTCAAGCTTCTACTCGTCAAGAGTTGTCCGAAGAAGTTAAAAACTTCAAAGCTGGAATTATGGGTAACAACTCCCAAGCTTCTTAATAGACATCCTCAGAAATTAAAGGTGCATTATCTAGAACCTTTGTAGGGACGCGCCATATCGCTTGTAAAAACGTGCGATGGCGCGTCTCTACATTTGTTGAGTTAAACTTGCCTATGTGGGTTTTCCCGCATAGGATTTTTCGTATTTTGTAAGTGATGAATATCGGAATTGTAGGTTTAGGGTTAATTGGCGGTTCACTGGGTTTGGATTTAAGGGCGCAAGGACACCAAGTGTTAGGAGTCAGCCGTAGAGAGGAAACTTGTCAGCAGGCAATTAAGCTTGGTGTAGTGGATGGTGCGAGTCTTGATTTAAATATTTTGGCGGGGACTGATGTAGTTTTTATTTGTACTCCAATTGCGATGATCGCACCGACAGTAGAGCAACTAATTCCTTATCTTACCCCAGAGACAATTATCACGGATGCTGGTTCTGTCAAAGCGCCTGTAGTTGAAGCAATTGCCCCGCTATGGCAAAACTTCGTAGGTGGGCATCCGATGGCAGGTAAATCAGAAAGTGGTTTAGAAGTGGCACAAACACAGCTATTTGCTGGAAAACCTTATGTGCTAACACCAGTAGAAACAACTCCTGTAGAGGCTGTTAAAACTGTAGAGGAAATTGTGCGATCGCTCGGTGTAAAAATTTCTTATTGTCGTCCAGAAGATCACGATCGCGCCGTTGCTTGGATTTCACATTTACCAGTAATGGTAAGTGGTAGTTTAATTGCAGCTTGTATGGGAGAAAGCGATCCGAAAGTATTAGAGTTAGCACAACAGTTAGCTAGTTCGGGTTTTCGGGATACCAGCCGTGTTGGGGGCGGTAATCCCGAATTGGGTTTAATGATGGCACGTTACAATCAAGAGGCTTTAGTGCGATCGCTACAACAATATCGGCAAACTCTTGATCAGTTGATTGTTCTCATTGAGCAAGCAGATTGGAACACTTTAGAGGAACACCTCAAAAAAACACAGCAAGCACGACCTAAATTTAACTTAAAACTCAAATGAGTTGGGATAAAAATTTTTCTTCCCTTTTAAACAAATTATTTGAATAAATTTCTCAATCGTACGCTAATTTAGGTAACTTGCGATGACTAACTATGTTCCTGTTCCTGGGAATTTTGCCGTTTTAACACCAAAATACTAGAGGATTGCTTAATTAAGTTAAGGTTAAGGTTATTCTTATTCTTAGGATGTAAATCATTTAGTAATCTTATTAATTGATATAACTAAATAAATATAACCATAGATATAAAATTCATGTTTTTGCAACAAAGCTGCCACAAAAACGTCATATATCTAGTCTACATTAGTAATGTGTGAGTATTCATAAGTCGTAGTAACTAATTTAAGTAAAAAATCAATTAGTCAGTCTAAACCATTGATAAATCTACCAGCATCTAATTAACTGCTGCTCTTTTCTAACATAGTATTGTCGTCAACTCATTTATTGTGTAGGTCTTTTAAATGCCAAATCAACAACGTGATTTAAATCGTAATTCAGAACCGATTAATCCTATTTCTTCAAACGCTTCAGAATTGCCATCGCATAAACCACTATCTACTGCTTGGCAAAAGGGGGTAACATATCTTTCCCTAGTGTTATTGGGTGCTGGTGCTTCTGTGACGGGTAGTTATTTGGCATCAAATAATCAGCAAGCAATAGAAGCATCTAAGTCTTATATAACTCCTGCGGCAGTTGCTCAAACTCCTCCTATCCCACAACCAAATAGAATACAAGGCAACTTTGTAACCGATGTTGTAGACAGAGTTGGGCCTGCTGTAGTGCGGATTAATGCTTCTAGAACTGTAACCAGTCAGGTGCCAGATGTGTTTAACGATCCCTTTTTCCGTCGCTTCTTTGGTTCTCAAATACCTACAGAACCAGACACAAGAGTTGAAAGAGGTACTGGTTCTGGCTTTATTATCAGTTCAAATGGTCAAATTCTGACTAATGCCCATGTGGTTGCTGGTGCGGATACAGTTTCCGTAACACTCAAAGATGGTCGTACCATGCAAGGTAAAGTTTTGGGTGTAGATCCAGTGACGGATGTTGCTGTGATTAAAATCAACGGTAGCAACTTACCAGCAGTTAGATTAGGTAATTCTGAGCAACTGAAGCCTGGAGAATGGGCGATCGCCATTGGCAATCCACTAGGTTTAGATAATACTGTCACTACGGGGATTATTAGCGCCACAGGTCGTACAAGTAGCCAAGTCGGTGTCCCCGATAAACGAGTCAGCTTTATTCAAACCGATGCTGCAATTAATCCTGGTAACTCTGGTGGCCCACTGCTAAATGCTTCTGGTCAAGTAATTGGCATGAATACAGCTATTATTCAAGGAGCGCAGGGAATAGGATTTGCGATTCCGATTAATACCGCTCAACGCATTGCTACTCAATTGGCGACAACAGGCAAGGTAGAACACGCTTATCTGGGCATCCAGATGGTGAATTTGACACCAGAGTTAAGACAAAGTATCAACACCAATGCTAACTCTGGACTGAATGTAGATCAGGATAGAGGTATTCTCGTCGTTAGAGTTATGCCCAATTCACCCGCAGCTAAGGCTGGGTTACGCCCTGGTGACGTGATCAAACAAATCAACGGTAAATCAGTAACAGATGCTGCTAGTCTCCAACAAGTAGTAGAAAATAGCAACTTGGGTAGTAGTCTTCAGTTGGCGTTACGCCGTAATGGACGCGATCTCAGTATGAATGTACGCACAGGAGCATTGCCTGCTCAAGCATCATAATTTCACGGTATTGTCTCAACAAAGATGGGCGCAGACGCGCCCATCTTTTTATGCAAATCAACCAAATTTTTTTCATTTATACTATTTAAGCTAAAGATAGAAAAAACTTAAAAGTAGTACCGAATCCTAGCTTACTTTCTACCTGAATCTTGCCACCTTGCAGTTCAACCAAGCGGCGGGCGATCGCCAAACCAATACCAGTACCTCTAGAATTGCGATTGGGCGATCGCTCTGCCCGCCAAAAGCGATCAAAAACATAAGCTAAGTCATTTGCTGCAATCCCAGAACCTGTATCAATTACTGCAATCCATAACTTCCCTGATTCTGTCCAAGCGCGAACAGTAATTGACCCTTTCTCTGTATAAACAAGTGCATTTCCCAACAGATTAACCATAATTTGCTCCACTCGATCAGCATCTGCTAGTACTGCTGGTAGTTGAGATGGACAGTCTAATTTCAAAATTGGGCTATCTTCTAAAAGCTGATCGCCAAACTTTTGTAACAAGGACTCTAACAACGGGCGTAAATTAATTGCTTGTAGATTAATAGGCAGATATCCCGACTCTGCTTTTGAAAGCACTTGCAAATCGTTAACTAATCGCTGTAACCTAGTTGTTTCTTTAATTAGGAGATCGTAAGTTTCAGGTGATGGTTCAATGCTACCGTCAGCAAATTCCTCTAAATAACCGCGTACAACAGTCAAGGGTGTTCTTAGCTCATGAGTTAAATCTGTAATTAGTTCGCGTCTTCGTTGTTCCACTCCTTCCAAACTTGATGCCATGCGGTTAAAACTAATTCCCAAGCGATTAATTTCTGGAATTTCACTGCTTGGTAGTCGCTCATCCAATTGTCCCGCAGCAAATTTTCGGGTGATTTTCTCCATCTGGGTTAAAGGCTGCATGATGCGCGTAGATACCCAATAGCTCAATACACCAGCAGCCGTAGCACCAGTAATTACCGACCAGAAAGTGCTTTGACTCCAAGCTGTTTGAAATCTTTGCACTAATTCAGTACGGGCATAGCGTAACTTAAATCCGTTACCTTCAAGTTGTTCGAGATGTACTACAAAAAATCGAGGAGAAGATACTTTACCAATGAGTACTAAACTACCGACTCCCACAATCATCACTAGCAAGTGGGAAACAAACAAACGCGATCGCAATCCAACCTTAGTCCAGGGCATCTCTAAACAGCCGCATCTTCAAATTTGTATCCCACCCCAACCACAGTCTTAATAAAAGTGGGATTAGCGGGATCTAGTTCGATTTTTTTCCGTAATCGCGCTACATGAGTATCTACTACTCGTTCATCACCAAAAAAGTCATCACCCCAAAGTTTGTCAATTAACTGAATACGGTTCCAAACCCGATGAGGTTGGCTCATAAAAGTAGTTAACAGATTAAATTCTAAGGTTGTTAAGTCTAACGTTTCTCCTTGATTAAAATTAATCTGGCGTATAGCAGTCCGTTGCTCCACATCCAGGGTAAAATGCTCTGTGCGGTAAACCTGATGTTGCCCCGCTTGACGTAGGCTACGCCGTAATAGCGCTCGCACCCTTGCAACTAACTCTCTAGGACTAAAAGGTTTAACTAAATAATCATCTGCACCCGTTGACAAACCAATTACCCGATCAATTTCCTCACCTCTAGCAGTCAGCATTAAAATATAGGGATCTTTCGCACCCGGTTTTTGTCGAATTCGGGCGCACACTTCTAGCCCATCCAAGCCAGGTAGCATCAAATCAAGAATAATTAAATCCGGTTGTTGCTCAAGGATTGCATTTATTGCACTAATCCCATCTCGGCTGATTTGGCAGGAAAATCCTTCTTTTTCTAAAGCCAACTGAATAAGTCGGGCAATTTCCGGTTCATCTTCAACAATTAAAATATCCATGCCAGAAACCATCGATCAAGTTAAGGAGCCATTTTCTAATGAGACTATTCGTATCATTCTCAGTAATTATGGCTTTAACTCGACTAGCTATCTGGCGCTAGAATCGGATAAAACGCACTTTTTTCATCAAAAAGTTTCCGCCGTAACTGCCTATGCTAATTTTAACAAGGTGGCGATTACTGCTGGAGAACCGATTTGCCGACGAAATTCGCTAGGAATTGCTATTGATGAATTTCTGGAATTTACCCAAAAGCAACGTCTTCAACCATTATTTTTTGAGGTAACAGAGTCAGTTACCCCAGTATTGCAGCAACGAGGATTTCATGTGCTGAAACTGGGAGAAGAGCCGTTTTTTGAGTTAGACAAATTTACTCTTAAGGGTAACAAAATGGCTAACGTTCGCTCGTCTGGAAATACGGCGAAGAAACGCGGTGTCAGGGTACGGGAGTATTATCCAACAGATCCAGAAGCTTTGTTGATTAATCCACAGTTGGAAGCAATTTCTAATCAATGGCTGGAAACACGAGGGATAAGCGAGCTATCTTTTACACTAGGAACTCTTTCTTTAGAACAGCCTGGAGATAGACGCTATTTTATTGCCGAACAAGGCAATAAAGTTGTCGCTTTTCTTACTTATAGCCCGATTTATGCACGTCAGGGCGTGTATCTGGATTTAATGCGTCGGTCGGACGATGCGCCTACAGGCACAATGGATTTAATACTAAGTGAATCTTTTCAATTACTACACAAAGCTGGGGTGAAATTAGTCACGATGGGGATGTCACCTCTAGCTAATGTGCAGAATTCCTCAATTAATCAATCAAAACATCTGGCTTGGCTGTTATATAAATTTTCTGTTTACGGAAAAAGTTTTTACCACTTTGAGCAGATGCACGACTTTAAACGAAAGTTTCAACCTCATTTTTGGGAGTCGAAATATTTAGCATACCGCTATTTAGGTTTTCGGGAACTGGATGCGATCATGTCCGCTTTGTTGCGCCAAAATATTAGTAGGTTAGTTTGGCGGATTCTTAATCAGCCGATTTATTTTAAATTCTTATGAAGAAGCGCTACAAAGTTAGAAAGAGAAATACATCTCCCCTCAGATATATTTACAAATTTGAGGAGTTAAAAGTTAGCCAAAGTAGCAAGAAAGTATTTTTAATCTTGTTATCTGTATTTGGTATTGTGTCTTCTATCTACTGGTATCTAGGAATGGCTCCTACGCCTAAATTAGATACGGCAGTGGCGATCGCACCTGATGTCCAGTTAAGCTACCAAATTCAAAGGTACACTAGCTCTGTGATGGGCGGAGAACGTACTTATGGTATTTGCTTACCACCAAATTATGGTCAAAACCCACAGCAGCGCTACCCAGTAATTTTTTTGCTACATGGAGGAAATGGCAGACCTACTGACTGGTTTAAAAAAGGTTTAGCACTGCCTGTAATTGAACAACTATATGCCACAGGAAAACTACCACATAGCATTATTGTCACTCCTGATGGCAATGATAAACGTGGTGCTAGCCCCTTCTATGACCCTCAGTATATTGATGGTGTAAATGGGAGGGTAAATACTGCTGTTGGGAATGAATTGGTCAGAGTAATTAAAAATCGCTATCGCACCTTACTAACACCTAATTCTTGGGCTATTGGGGGATTATCTTCTGGAGGATGGGGAGCTTTAAATATCGGACTACATAACCCGCAGAACTTTTCAGTTATGTTTAGTCACAGTGGTTATTTTCGAGATCGCAGTGGTGCAAAAAACAGTCCCGTCACATATATCAAAAGAATTTCTAAGGCTAAACGCCAACAATTTCGGATTTATCTAGATGCAGGCGATGAAGATGGCAAATTTTTACAACAAACTAAAGAGTTTGCCCAAGTTCTTCAAACACTCAAAATCCCCTATCAATTTAACCAGTTTCCAGGCGGACACACACTTGTTGGCCCTGATTCACTTTGGAATTACTGGCACAAACATTTAGCTGATTCCTTAACTTACGTGGGTACACAGTTCAAAAAGGCTAGTCCAGCAGATACTGTTGGCCCTCCTAACCCTTGGTTAAAAAATAATGCTAAAGAAGATAATTCAGAATTTGAAATTTGAGAATTGGTTTGGCGATCGCAGGCAGTGAAAAATCAGTTATTCTGGCTCGTGAGTGGTAACTTCACTGATCGAATCTTGCTGACTAATTACATCTAAATTAGGTCGCATTGCTTCTCTACCTAACATAAACATTCCAGCAACACCCAAACACACAAACCCAACATATTGATACCAATAGTTACGTATTTGCTCAACTCGACTGAGTTCTGGATGTATGGTATTGAGATAAAGCAACAAGAACAAAATTAGTAATGCGCTCAAACCAACAAAACTTAAACCAATCAAAATTCGTGCAGGTTGCAATTCCTGGTCGCTGATTTGATTTAAATTAATTTCTGCTAACTGATATAAAGAAGTGTCTGCTTTAGCAGAAGCATCTTGTAATCGTGTAGCTACTGCCGAAGGTAATACAGGTACTAGCGTTGCTACAGTTTGACGGCGTAGCAACGCTTCTGTATTTCGCAATAATTCTAATGGTTTGCGATCTGGTACTTCAGCAAATTCTGGTGCTTCTGGTAAGGGGTTAATTTGTGGTTCTAAATCCATAATTAAAATCAATTAACAATTATTAATGAACAATAAACAATTATCAATCACTCTAAAATTAGAATTGGATATTGAAATAATAAAGGATTTTTCAGGTTTCCTCTAACAGAAGACGCGCGACAAGCAAGTTGGAAAATAATTAATTGATTATTGGTAATTGTTCATTGACTAAGAGAAGCCTAATTTTGCTAACACTGGTCGCGTTGAGACAATATGCTGATCTAGACCTAACTGCTTAGGACTAATTCCCACTGCTAAAGCTATTAATTGGGGAAGATGCAGCACTGGTAAACCTAACTGACGATTAATTACTTTTTCTACCTCCGGTTGTCGAGAATCAAGATTCAAGTGGCACAAAGGACAGGGTGTTACCAAACAATCAGCACCAGCATCTATGGCTTCCTGAATGTGCATTCCTGCCATCTGAAAAGATTGATTTGTCGCATAGCTGGCGAGAGGCCAACCACAGCATTGAGTTCGACCCCGATAATAAACTGGTGTTGCCCCGACAGCGCGGAACACATTTTCCATTGACTCTGGCTTATGAGGGTCATCATAAGGAATAGACTGTTGCCCCCTAAGCAAATAACATCCATAAAAGGCGGCACAATTGAGATTTTTAAGCTGGCGAGTTACTCGCTTTTGTAGCTCATCTAAACCGTAATCTTTCACCAATGCCCATAGTAAATGTATAACTTGGGTACTACCGCGATAAGGTAAACAACCTTCTTTTTTTAATAGACCGTTAATTTGATTAACATAAGGCACATCTGTTTGTTGCGATCGCTTAAGACGCTCATCAACATGACCAATCACACCCTGGCAAGTGCTGCAATGAGTCAAAAGTGGCAGATTCAGTTCCTCAGCCAAGGTAATGTTGCGAGCATTAACAGTGTCTTCTAAAAGTTGGGAATCCTCTTTAAACGTGCCTGAACCGCAGCAGGAAGCTTTTTTTAATTCAACCAATTCGATGCCTAAAGCTTGAGTAAGTGCAGCAGTAGATAAGTAAAGTTCCCTACACGCTCCTTGGGCGACACAGCCAGGAAAGTAAGCGTACTTGAGATTGGGGGATGCCATAACCTAAAAATATTTTTCTCCTTTAAGCCTAACTCTTCTATCACCGCTGTTGATTAGGGGGAGTAGCGACTTCCCTTTTTGAGCAGAGGAGGCAATCCCTGAAATTACTAGCTTTTAACAAAGAAGTGTGTTAATAGAGGCTTGAGTCCTAAAGTAAATTTAATTAGCGATTAGAACGAACTTCTTGTAGTATGTATGGTGCTTTCAGATAAAATTAATCAATGCTTAGAACTATCTGATCCCAGGGGGAAGTTCTAGCAATTGCCGTAGAGGAAGGTTTATGAGCCAACAGGACACTTTTGATAAAGTCAAGAAAATTGTTGCAGAACAATTGGAAGTCGAACCCAATGATATCAAGCCCGAATCTAATTTTGCTAACGACTTGGGAGCAGATTCCCTCGATACTGTTGAACTCGTCATGGCTTTAGAAGAAGAATTTGATATCGAAATTCCAGACGAAGCAGCCGAGCAAATTCTGACGGTTCAGGCTGTTGTCGATTACATTAATGAAAAAGTGCCAGCCTAAGCCTAAATTAAGTAATCGCTGCCTAGCTATGAGTGCTGAGAACAATAATTTAATTTATAGCTGCTCAGTACTCAGTCCTAGTAACTCACTTGTGTATTAAGTTTCTGCGTTTTGGGTATAGAAGCCCTACATTACTGGCATCATGACAAATTCTGAGCGTAAACGCGTTGTCGTAACGGGTCTCGGCGCGATTACACCAATTGGCAATAACCTGACCGAGTATTGGTCAGGTTTGTTAAGCGGTCGCAATGGTATTGGTTTGATCACTTTATTTGACGCATCAAAACACGCTTGCCGCATAGCAGGTGAAGTGAAAAATTTTGATCCTCATGAGTACTTGGAGCGCAAAGAAGCCAAGCGGATGGATCGGTTTGCCCAGTTTGCAGTTGCTGCCAGCAAGCAGGCGATCGCAGACGCTGAACTAACCATTAATGACCTGAACGCAGAACAGGTAGGTGTCATTATTGGCACTGGTATTGGTGGTCTGAAGGTACTAGAAGACCAAGAAGAAATTTACCTCACAAAAGGGCCAGATCGCTGTAGCCCTTTTATGATTCCGATGATGATTGCCAATATGGCAGCAGGTTTAACTGCAATTCATATCGGGGCTAAGGGGCCAAATTCTTGCTCTGTAACGGCTTGTGCGGCTGGTTCTAACGCTGTGGGAGATGCTTTTCGCTTAATCCAAGCAGGGTATGCTCAAGCAATGGTTTGTGGCGGGACAGAATCAGCAGTAACACCATTAGGACTGGCTGGATTTGCCGCAGCAAGGGCGCTTTCTACTCGCAATGATGATCCGGCTCATGCTTGTCGTCCTTTTGATCGCGATCGCGATGGTTTTGTGATGGGTGAGGGTGCTGGAATTTTAGTTTTAGAAGAACTAGAACACGCTCTTAGTCGTGGCGCACGCATTTATGCGGAAATCATTGGTTACGGCATGACTTGTGATGCTTATCACATTACTTCACCAGTACCTGGTGGACATGGTGCTGCTACAGCTATGCAGTTAGCGATGAAAGACGCAGGTGTTACCCCTGAGCAGGTAAGTTACATCAATGCTCACGGCACTAGCACAGCAGCAAATGATGTCACTGAAACAGCAGCAATTAAAACTGCTCTGGGCGAAAAAGCTTATCAGGTAGCGATTAGCTCTACTAAGTCGATGACAGGTCACTTGCTTGGTGGTTCTGGCGGAATTGAAGCCGTTGCTACAGCATTAGCTGTTGCTAACGATCAAATTCCTCCGACAATTAATTTAGAAAATCCTGATCCAGAGTGTGATTTGGATTATGTACCTAACCAAAGTCGCGCTCAAAAAGTAAATCTCGCGCTGTCAAATTCTTTTGGGTTTGGCGGTCACAATGTCACGTTAGTATTCAAGAAGTACGTTTAGAAGTATGAAGTATAAAGTATGAAGTATGAAGTGGAAAATTAGTTTTAGACTTCATTCTTGACACTTGATCCCTACTTAGGCTTGCCCATCACCCCCAGCAAATGGGATGATGGGTAATACCTGCTTAGAGCGATCCAGAGCATCAAATTTCCATCTCACCTAATCAGTGCTAACCCGTAGTTCAATAAAATAGATCATGCCTGTTGCAACCCAATCACTCGAAGAACTTTGTATTAATTCCATTCGTTTTCTAGCAATTGATGCTGTAGAAAAGGCGAAATCAGGACATCCAGGGCTACCAATGGGCGCTGCTCCAATGGCGTTTGTGCTCTGGAATCACTTTCTGCGGGTCAACCCCAAAAATCCTTATTGGTTTAACCGCGATCGCTTTGTGCTGTCTGCTGGTCACGGTTCCATGTTGCAGTATGCTCTGCTATACCTAGCAGGCTTTGACAGCGTGACAATGGATGACATCAAGCAGTTCCGTCAGTGGGAATCTAAAACCCCTGGACACCCTGAAAACTTTATGACTCCAGGGGTGGAAGTTACTACTGGGCCACTCGGTCAAGGAATTTCTAACGCGGTTGGTTTAGCGATCGCAGAAGCTCACCTAGCCGCTAAGTTTAACAAACCCGACCACACCATCGTAGACCACTACACCTATGTAATTATGGGCGATGGTTGCCACATGGAAGGCGTTTCTGGTGAAGCTTGCTCTTTAGCAGGTCACTTGAAACTTGGTAAGCTCATTGCTCTGTACGATGATAATCACATTTCTATTGATGGTTCTACAGACTTAGCTTTCACTGAAGATGTTGGTAAGCGCTTTGAAGCTTACGGCTGGCACGTTCTCACAGTAGAAGACGGTAACACTGATATTGATGCGATTCATAAGGCAATTGAAGCTGCTAAAGCTGTCACTGATAAGCCTTCAATGATTAAAGTTCGCACTACCATTGGTTACGGTTCTCCCAAAAAAGCTAATACCGCAGGTGTTCACGGTGCAGCTTTGGGTGGCGATGAAGTGCAAGCTACTCGCCAACAACTAGGCTGGGAATACGAACCTTTTGAAATTCCTGAAGATGCCCTCAACTATTGGCGCAAGGCAGTTGAGCGTGGCGCTAAGTATGAGGAAGAGTGGAATAACAACTGGGAAAATTACAAAGCTAAGTACAGCGCTGAAGCTGAAGAATTTGCACGACTGCTAAGTCGCAAACTGACTGAAGGATGGGAAAAATCTTTACCCACCTTCACCCCAGAAGACAAGGCAGATGCTACTCGCAATCACTCTGGTAAATGCTTGAATGCTTTAGCTGGAGTATTGCCTGAGATTATTGGTGGTTCTGCTGACTTAGCTCACTCCTGCATGACATTACTGAAATCTTCAGGAGATTTCCAACCAGGTCATTACGAAAATACCAACATTCGCTTTGGTGTGCGCGAACACGGTATGGGAGCGATTTGTAATGGTATTGCTCTCCACAATTCAGGTTTAATTCCCTACGGTGCTACCTTCTTGGTGTTCGCAGACTATATGCGGGCAGCAATTCGGATCTCAGCTTTATCTAATGCTGGTGTGATTTGGGTGATGACTCACGACTCCATCCAGTTAGGTGAAGATGGCCCTACCCACCAACCAATTGAAACTATCGCTTCTCTGCGGGCAATTCCTAAGTTAACCGTGATTCGTCCCGCCGATGGTAACGAAACTTCTGGTTCTTACAAGGTAGCAATTGAGGCTGCTAACCAAAACCGTCCTACCCTGCTGGCGTTGTCTCGTCTAGCACAGCCTAACTTAGCTGGTACTTCTATTGAAGGTACTGCTAAGGGTGGTTATATTATCTCCGGTGGCGAAGAAACCCCTGATATCATTCTGATTGGTACTGGTAGCGAACTTCAGCTTTGTGCTGGTGCGGCTGATAAGTTACGCGCTGAAGGCAAGAAAGTACGTGTGGTTTCTATGCCTAGCTGGGAATTATTTGACGCGCAAGATGCAGATTATCGTGAATCTGTGTTACCTAAAGCTGTCACCAAACGGTTAGCTGTAGAAGCGGCTTCTAGCTTCGGCTGGTGTCGTTATGTCGGCACTGAAGGTGACATGGTGAGCATCGATCGCTTCGGTGTTTCCGCGCCAGGGCCAGTTGCTTTAGATAAGTTTGGCTTCAACGTTGATAATGTGTTAGCTAGGGCTAAGGCATTGTTGGGTTAATACTCATCTCAATTAATTTGATCTAGATTGAAATAGGGTGGGCGTTGCTCACCCTATTTGTTTTGTTTGAATTGCAGGTATAGCAACCGCCAAGGCGGTTTGGACAAAATAAATTCTAAAACCCTTGATAACAAAGCCTTTCAAAAAAGCTGACTGCTGATAGCTGACTGCTGACCGCTATAAGTTACGGCAGAAGTTTGTTTACAGTCTTTGAATGCGCTCAACTCGCTGAGGACTAGGGATTTGGACTGACCACCGTTGGGGTGTTGCTCCTTGAAATTGAATTTTTTGGGAATCTAGCGTGTAACCGGGCTGTAGTTCAATCACTAAGCGAGTAGTGCTGTCATCAAGTTGTCCTACTCTTAGAGATGAAATTGTCCCATTCAAGCGCTGTTTTACTGTTGGCTGCTCAAAGTTTGTACCTGGTAAATCAATTACTAAGCGCGTAGGCTCAAATATGAGCATCGCTTTCGGCTGAACTCTAGAGTTGGTTCTAAAGCTGAGTCGATTAGTATTAGGTTCAAAACGCCAGTCTACAAGTTGACCTGCTTTGGCGGGTAGTGAAAATACAATAAAGCTCAAGCAACTGATTAGTATCCAGTTCAATCTCATTCTCATCACCTACTTGGTATAAAGTACCTTGTTGTATACAACAAGATTTAAAAGATATTAGCCAATAACTAATGGGTAAATATATATTTATCTGAATTTAGGAAAAGACACAACAGTATGCTGTAATTGATTTCGCTATGACCAACGAAACCCAACTATTATTGTTTTTTGGATAAATAATTGTTCTGTGCGATCGCATCTTCCTCAATCACATTTTATAAGTATGTAGAAAACGCGATCGCATTTGCTAAATGTTTTTTAATCCCTTGCGATCAATACAATAGGGTTGTGTAGCCAAATATTCCTGTTCAGCGAGGATATTTGGGTTATAGTCTATTCCTACAAACTGAGGTAGTAAGTTTACAGGTTAGTTAGAATATAAAAAAATTATCTAATCAAACGGGATTGGGGATTAGAGAGATATTAAATGATATTCTAACTTGTTTAATATGGCGCATATAAGACAAAGGATATTAACAATAATTTTAATTTTCTTGCTGGCGGTATTGTCTGGTTGTACATCAGCACAAGCTGCATCTGATATGTTTGAATCGCGGATTTCTAGATTGGAAGTTGATAATTATCAATTGCGATCGCAACTCTACCAGCTAGAATCCCAGCTAGATGCAATCAGCCAGTCACAGAATCGCATAGCCCAAGGAAATAGGACAGCACCCCCAGCTTTTCCTCAAATAAGCAAACAAAGGTTATCCAACGATCAAATGCTTGACCGTCTTGCAACTTTAGTTATCGAACTCAAGCAGCGAATATCTAAGCTAGAGGTACAAGTGACTGAATTGAAGAAAAAAGTCTCTTGAGTATATAATTGCCAATAAATACTTTTTTTGTAATTTCACTCAATCTTAAAAAACTCTCAAGATTTTTCTAACTTAGTACCGCACATTTTGCAAAAACGCGCATCTGTATCATGGGACGACAAACCACAAATAGAACAAATATTTTCTATCTGATTAGCATTTGTATTTGTCACTAAATGTTTAATTAAATCACTTAATTGCCAAGGGATGAGAGCAATTCCTGTCAAAATCATTAATAGCGTTATTAATCTACCTACTTCTGAACTTGGAGTAACATCGCCGAAACCAACTGTTGTCATAGTTACGACAGAAAAATACACAGCATCCAAAAAGGTTACAAAAACTGTAGGGTTAACGGGATGCTCAACTTGATATATTAAGCCTGAGTAAACAAAAATTATTGCAAATAACGTAAATAATATTGTCGCAACAATTACGCGATCTTCTGAGCTAATTCTACCAAATAAGGTTTTATTTTCTAGATAGCGAATCAACTTTAAAATTCTAAACCATCTAAAAATTCTTACAAAACTAATATCTACAACTCCAGTTAAAAAGGGTAGAATTGCGATTAAATCAATAATTGAATAAAAACTAAAGATATACTTAATCTTATTAGGAGCGCACCATAAGCGTAGTAAATATTCGTATGCAAATATTAACAAAATAGCCCAATCAATAATTTCTAGATTAAGCCTGACATAATCTGGTAGGGGATATGTTTCTATAACAAAAATTACTGAAGATAGTAAAACTAATCCTGTAATACTGAGATTAATTAATTTTCCCAGAGGAGTTTCAATGTCTTCTAAATAAAAAGCAATTTTTTCTTTGATTGACATAACTTAGGGTGGATAACCATTACCTCCACCCCAATTAAAACTGATAAATCTGTTGATATTTAAGATATAGGTGAAAAGTTTTTATTTTACTACTGTAACTGGCGTTCCAATTTTTACTTGCTTGAACAATTCTTGAACATCTCTGTTGTACATTCTAATACAACCATGAGAGGCAGCTTTACCGATTGAAGCAGTGCTAGGCGTACCATGAAAACCAATCCAATTTTTACCATTTGTCCAAAAACCAATCCAGTATTGACCTAGTGGATTTTTGGAAGTTCCGCCTGGAATAACTGCACCTGTAAATGGGCTAATCCAAGTAGGATTACGCACCATATTCTTTACTTTAAATTTACCAGTAGGAGTTTCCCAACCGCGCCTTCCTACTGCTACACGATAGCTTTTAATTGGTTTTTTCCCTTGATATAAGGTAACTTTACGAGTACTAAGTTTTATTTCTAAACGCTTCAAATTTTTTGCTGGTTTAGAAAGTGTATTTCTAGATTTAGAAACGCTAGGTTTCGCGGTTGGGTTAGCGGCTAATAAAGGTTCAGGTTTTGTAATCAAACCAATTACTAGCAGTAAGAAAAGTAGTTTTAATGAAGCTTCGATACAATTAAATTTTTTCATGCTTGTTACCCTTAAATTTATCAAAATAACGCTCTAATGGGATTGGTGTATTGACTTGATGCTTGCTCGTTGTTGAGTTCAGAGTTAGGTTTATCTGTGGCTAATATAGAATTTAATAAATTTAAAACTTCTTCTTTAGTAGCGTAACTATCAAAAGCTTGAGATTGAAAGGGAATAGAAGTATTATTACGATTTTCTGGATAAATTACTTCATAAGGATCTTCAATCCAGGGTCTAACTTTGTCGCCTATTAACTTTTCTCTAAATGATCTAATTCCTGCGGCGTGACGTGCTTCTACGCTGTGAATTTCTATGGCAGCAGCTAAAATTGCTTTTCCAGAAATTCCTGCTGCTAACAAGTTTTGCATTTGTCCTTTATAAGCAGCTACGCCTAAATCTTCAATTAACTGAATTGCTAAAAGAAAATCTTGAGAGTTAGCGAAGGGGTTACGACCTAAAATAGCTTTATAATCAATGTCTTTGGGGATATTAATTTTACCTGGATCGCGCTTATAGTTTTTTAAGATGTTTGACAAGTTTTCAACGTGCTGCTCATCATCTTTGCAAAAAGATGCGATCGCGTCTTTTACTTCCTGGGGAAGTTCGCGTAAACCTCCATTTTTAGTTGCTTCAATCCCGCGATGATAAAAATTAGATTCTAATTTTTCAAGCTTGAGAGTGTACTCAACTACTTGTAACGGTGTAAGAGCTTTCTTATCAGTCTGAGCAGGTTTACTTGTATTTTGAACAGGTTTACTTATATTTTGAGCAGGTTTATTTATATTTTGAGCAGGTATTGCTGGATTCAGAAACAGTAATATCGCTACTAATGGCAACATTAATAGTGTTTGTTTCGACAAACCCAATATGTTCTTGCGGCTTGACCATAGGTTTAGCATAACTGGGCTAAACAAATTAGAAAATTTTTGTTTCTTTATTGCTGTTTTTAGTGTAAATAAATTAAAAAAAGTTTTCATAGTTAGCCACTTTTTATTTCAAGCAATCAGTGTACCAGTAACCGGATTCTTTAATATGTTTAGTGACTTCACAATACTAATAACTTGTTTAGGTGTATATAATTCATCGTAAGAGCGCCCTAGAAATGGATTGAGGACTTGTATTAACTCAGCTTTAGTTAAAGCGCGATCGCTATTTGGTTCTGTTGCAGTCCGCCCTAGTAGCCCCCGAATTCCTGCTGCATGACGTGCTTCAACACTAACTATGGAACTAATCGCTAGTAAGTAAGTAGGATTTTTAATCAGCGTTGCTATACCATTGTAGGCATGAACTCCTAAGTCCTCTAAAGTTACGGCTGTATCTAAAATTTGATCGCGGTCGCTTACTTTCGCTGCTAGTCCAGCTTTGTTAAAGCTTAACTCTCCACTTTTAAATTTCGCTTTATTTCCTAATATTTCTCGAAGATAATTAATATGCTCTATTTGATGAAATAACAATGAATTTATATATCTTAATTCTTTATAGTTGATAATGTTTTTACTTTGAATAACTGCTGTATAAAATGCCGCTTCAATTTCTTCTAACAATAAGGCAAAATTCAGGATGCCTAAATCATCATCGTTAATTATCAGGGATTTCATACCTTGATCTTTTTTAGCCGTCAATGCTCTAGGAATTGGGGTAATCATTCCCATTCCCAAAACTACTAACCCCATTTTAATTAGGTTACGGCGCGATGTAAAACGGCGATTAGCTAGCAGTTTGATTGGCAAAGTCATAAAATATACTTAATTTTCGCTATACCTAATAGATTTAATCATGAAATAAAAAGTGCTTGATAACGATATCATTTTTTTAAATCAACAGCTTCTGTCTTAAGATATAATGAAATTTATTACTCAATTTGATTGTCAGATAGTTTGTAAATACTTAGCCATCAGCAAGAGATATTTCATCTTGATTAACCTAAATGCCTTTTCAAATTCAAGTTTTTCAACCTAAATAATACTTTAAAAATTGGTAGCTGGTTTAATCAAAACTGAAGGTTTACAATAAATTTAATCAAACTGATGTAAATTATAATATTAGTTTAGCTAATATAAAATTACTATAGATTATTCAAATATAAGTGTGTAAACAGTTTTACAGGAGATAGTTTGAGCGTGAATCGCGATCGCATTCCACCAAGTCCAGGTCAAGAATCAGTATGGGATTATCCACGTCCACCGCGTCTAGAAGAGTCGCCTAAGCACATCCAGATAATTTTCAACGGTGTCAAAATTGCTGATACTCAATCTTCACAACGGGTGCTAGAAACTAGCCACCCTCCTGTATATTACATTCCGCCAGAAGATATCCAGATGCAATATTTGGCGATCGCTCCCCAAGGCTCATTTTGTGAGTGGAAAGGCATGGCAGTATACTACACATTGACTGTAGAAGAAAAACTTGCAGTAAATGTTGCTTGGTCTTATCCCAACCCCACACCAGCATTTGCAGCTATTAAAGACTTCATAGCTTTCTATCCCCAAATGATGGATGCGTGCTATGTGAATGGGGAAAAAGTACAGCCACAACCAGGGGGATTTTATGGCGGTTGGATTACCAGTGATATTGTTGGGCCTTTTAAGGGAGAGCCGGGAACTTGGGGGTGGTAAGCTGGAATTAAAAAGCAGCGTGCAGAAAGTTAGGGAACAGGGGAGTTTTTAGGGATACTGCTTAAATGTGTGATTAATTGCTCACACCAGACATATTTTCAACTAGCTTGCCAACAGGTAATACACTGCAATAATCTGATTAATCTAAAATGCCCTAGACGGTTCTGAAGGATATCCTGAAATTATGGCTAATCAAACTCCTATCCCTGTGGTAGTTAATGGTGCAGCAGGCAAAATGGGGCGAGAGGTGATTAAAGCAGTTGCCCAAGCGCCAGATCTCACCCTAGTAGGTGCTGTAGATAACAATCCAGGGCATTTGGGTAAAGATGTTGGTGAAGTTGCCAGATGTGGCGAGATAGAAGTACCAATTGTCAACGACCTGCAAAGCGCGCTGTTGATGGCATCCCAAGAAAAACAACTCAGTGTGATGGTGGACTTTACCCATCCTGATAGTGTTTATGATAATGTGCGGAGTGCGATCGCCTACGGTGTCCGTCCAGTAGTCGGTACTACCGGACTTAGCCCAGAAAAAATCCAAGAATTGGCAGAATTTGCCGACAAAGCCAGCACAGGCTGCCTAATTATCCCCAATTTCTCAATTGGGATGGTGCTGTTACAGCAAGCTGCTATCCAAGCATCCCAATACTTTGACCACGTTGAAATTATCGAGTTACATCACAACCAAAAAGCTGATGCCCCTAGCGGTACGGCTATTCAAACTGCTCAACTGCTGGCAGAAATGGGCAAGACTTTCAACCCACCCACAGTTACAGAAATCGAAAAACTAGCAGGTGCTAGAGGTAGTCTTGCAGATGAAGGCATTCGGATTCACAGTATTCGCTTACCTGGTTTAATTGCTCATCAAGAAGTAATATTTGGTGCTGCTGGTCAAGTTTACACCCTGCGTCACGATACCTCAGATAGGTCTTGCTATATGCCTGGTGTTCTACTATCTATCCGCAAAATAATTCAACTCCAATCATTAGTCTACGGTTTAGAAAAAATCCTCTGAAAAAAGTCAGCAATTCTGGGGAGTCAATTCTAGATAGGCTGTAATTTCTTCAAAATTAAACATTAATTATTTGGAGAATTATTTATGACACAAGCAAATAGCGAACCAACTTTAACGGATGTCGTTCAAGGTCTAAATGACCTATCGGCAGAATTTAAAAGGCTCTCATCTAATGTTGAGAGACTGTCCACCGATGTGGAGAAGTCTAACGATAAATTTGAGATTTATCGACAAGCTAATCAATCTTTAGTTAATTTGGCGTTTAGTTTGATTGCTAGTGCCACTGTTGGTTTAGTTGTTAGCTTGATATTTAAACGCTCTTAAGCGAGCAATTTTTCTGACTCTTGACTTCTTTGTAAAATCAGCCTAAGCCTGATAATGCCAATACAACAGCAATGCTAATACCCTTAACCCGCCAGAAATTTGAACAATTAATTCCTATCCTTGCTACTGGCCCCCAATATGCCTACTACTGGGGAAAATTCCCAGTATTTTTGAGACGACTGCTAATTTCTGTGGTCGCTTTGTGCATTGTCGTGTTTATTCTTGGCAAATTTATATTAGGTGAAGGACTGTTGACCTTCTTTTTGGGAGTAATTGCTGGTCTGTATTGGCTATGGGCTCCAGTCTACTGGGCAAGTTTACGAAATATCGCCTGCCGCAAATTACCATATAGTGGCTTTTGGCGGGGCGAGGTTATAGATTTATTTATTACAGAAGAATTAATTGGGGAGGAGCAAACTGTCAATAATCGCGGACAGTTAGTCATCATTGAAAACCGAGAGCGACGCTTAAATATAGAAGTAGGTGATGAAACTGGATTTACTACACAATTACAAGTACCACTAAAACGTACTCATAAAGCGATCGCACCTGGTCAAATGGCTGAAATGGTCGTAATGTCCAATCGTCCCGATCTCAGCAGCATTAATAAAGTATCTGACATCTACATTCCCAGTCAAAACCTTTGGGTAAGCGATTATCCTTTCTTAAGAAAAGATGCCTTTGCAGATGTTAGTCGCCAGCTAGAATACGGAGATGACTCCGATTATCCTAGAAAACGTTCTTCTAAATCTAGGCGTAGAAGCTCCTAAGTTCTGAATATCCAAGCCAAATGTGCAATAGTTTAATACAGTTTTGAATTTTCAACCAACAATATTAGTTTTTTGACCATAAGCTTCCCAAGCTAAGTCAACCAGTCCGTTAACAATAGCTGCTGCTGCCACCGCACTCCCCTTACGACCATCAATAGTAATGTGGGCAATCATCGAATCTTTCAATCTTGCCTTAGCAACATCCACCTCTACAAATCCTGAAGGCGTTCCAATCACTAGGGCAGGTCTAATTTGATCCGCTTCAATTAACTCGACAATAGTAGTTAAAGCAGTTTGTGCCTGACCCACAACATAAATTGCTTCTGGATAGCGTTTAGCTAGGGTTTCAATTCCCCAAGCCGCCCGCGTTTTGTCTTTTTGGGGTCGAGTCCAAGCTTCCATACTACAATAGACGGGATTAGAAAAAGTATTTTGAATATTTGGTGTAATCCCAACTTGCACCATTGGCACATCTACCACAATTGTGCTACGGGCTGCCAAAGCTGCTGCCCCCGCGTGCAAGGCACGTTCAGAAAAACGAATTAACGATTTATATTCAAAATCGGCGGTTGCATAAATTACCCGACGTAAAATTTCGTATTCTGCGGGTGAAAAGCTGTGATTGCCAATTTCTCGGTCAATAATTGATAAACTTTGGGCATCAGTGACGTGCCATTCCATAGGAATAAATTTATAAGCTATTAGCATACACAATACAGGATTTACCCCATAGCTATGAAGCTTGGGGTTTGGGGTAGATTAATTTTGCTCAGAAACAAAAACTTTCTGACTCCTCAGTTTTAGCTTAAGTTTCGGAACTCGAAGATCGAGCTAGCATGGGCGACAGGTAAGCGACTAATGCACCGATGAGGAAACCACTGACGTTACGAAACAGAGGCAACCATTCTGTTGTTCTAGTAATAACTGGCGCAATGCCAAAGGAAATAAACAGAATTCCCCAAAGCGGTGAGAAAATTAGCGCCCACTGCCATGCAAAGATTTGTCCTTGTTTACGTGGTTGACCAGCAAATCCACAGATAACTCCACCGAGAATTGAACTAATCAGAGTAAGAATCCACTGTTCTCGTGGCAAACCAGGTACAACGTTACAACCACCGCGACGCAAGCAGGTTTTGATTGATTCTAAAGATTCAATGATTGCTTGGTCTTCACCATGTTCTCGCACAAAGTACAAATTGCCGAAGCGTGTTTGCAACTCAATCCAGAAAGTACGCGGCATGAGTTGGTATACAGCATCGCCAACATTAAAGTTGAGAATATTGCCGCCACGTGAGTCTGCGACTAGCAAAATACTTTTGTCATCCAGACCCCAAAAATTTTTGACTGCTCGACCTGGTGTGCGATCAAATTGAGTTAAAACTCTTAGCTTCCAGCCTGTAGCAGCTTCAAAGTCTTCTAAATCTTTGGCAAGTGCTTCTTCCTGAATAGCTGTTAACGACTTGGCTAAGTCAATTATGGGTGTCTGAGTATCTGGCAGTAAGTCTGCATTTTCATAAGCATACGCGACGGGGGCGATCGCCCAAGCTGAGAATGCTAGAAAAACCGCTAGTAATGATACCAAAATTCGTTGCGTAACACGATGCTGCATTGTGACGTTTTATCAAAAGTTATTGCGTGGACGGTGAATTGATGCCTTGATATAGCTCAAGAAATAAAAAAGTATTAATTTATTTACACTTCTTTACTTTAATCTAATATTCCGTTGTAGCAAAGTATTTACTCTCGTCCCACTGGAACAATACCTAAACTTTGTAGGCACATTTGAGGTACGAAACAAGTGCAGGAGCTATGTTTTGCGTAAGTCCTGCCAGGATTTACACCATTAAAATGCGTAAGTCCTGACACTATGGCAACAGTTTAGTTAAGGTATTGTTTCTTCGTCTGCCTCGTCTTGGG
The DNA here is from genome assembly GCA_036702875.1 of Oculatellaceae cyanobacterium. Taxonomy (GTDB): domain Bacteria; phylum Cyanobacteriota; class Cyanobacteriia; order Cyanobacteriales; family PCC-9333; genus Crinalium. Next base: position 30,796 of record DATNQB010000054.1, read on the forward strand.
TAGTGGGGTGTACTAAATAATCTTCTGAGTCTAGTGGTTGCAAATCTTCATGATTTCTTAAGTAAGGTGAGACATCATTGGGATCTGAGCTAAAAGCTTTACGGTTAAATGCGCTGTTAGTTTCAGCGCGATCGCTTCGTTGAGCAGCCTGGGTATCTGGTAGTGTTGTTCCGCCCCTGCGTAGATCGAAAGTATTTTTTTGCGACTGCGGTAGACGATCAGACTTACGCCCTGTATTGGGACGTTTCAAAGCTCTCCAAGCGGCTTTGACACCAGTAATTACACTGCGAGTAGTTGTTTGTAAGTTTTGAGCCTGCTTTTTAGCACCACTCACACTTTGATCCACTTGTTTAACTACTTGAGTTGCACTTTTGACACCCTCATTCACCTCATCAGTCAACTCTGTAATTTCTATGCCAGTCAAGCGAATAGACTCTAAGGTAGGCGGGAGTTCTCGCCTGAGAGTATCAAATAACTTTTCCGCACTGCGGGCAGCACGAGCTAATTCTTGCAAAGCTGGCAACGCTGTTACTAAAACAGCAGTTAAGCTAACTGCAACTAGCAAGATGGACAGTCCTAGCCAAAATAGAGGATCAATCACCAGTGTCGAGCCTACAGCTTATAATCAGAAACCGATGGACGTGACTCAGCAGGTACTTCAGGTTTAGTATGCTTAAGTGTTTGGCGCTCTTGCTTCGTAGCATCAACTCCTGCGGCGATCGCTTCCTGTAAGCGGCTAAGAGTTTGATCCCATTTTCGCAGTGCCGATTCCGAGAGTCGATCTGCTTGTATTTGGACACTCGTAGATACATCCTCTGCTAACTCTGGTAGGGCATCAGCAGATTTTTTCAAAAGTTGCCGCGTTTCTCTACCTGTACGCGGAGCAACTAATAAACCAGTTATCGCTCCGAGGGCGGTTCCCAGCAACACGCCGCTAATAAATGATCCAGGACTTGTTTTTGACATCTTCTGGTCTCTATCTTTAACTCCAATTTTATTAGACACCAGCCACAAAACCACCCCAAACATTGCTCATTACAGTTACTCTAAGTCTTACACCAGGACGAATTAAGGCATTTTGTTGCGAATTTTAGATTTGCGATCGCTCAACCTTGTTTGGGATAATCTCTGTAGTAGACTCAATATAGCCAAGACTTGTTGCACTTTTTTAATTTGCGGCTCAAGCCGTTGATAGCGTTCGTTAAGCTTGTGGAAACTTCTTTGACCCTTAGAAATTGTTTTTGGGCCACTGCTGAGTACTTTATGGGTATTGCGTTCAGCTTTAGTTAAGGTATCTGCTATTTTCGCTAGCCGCGATCGTAATTTGCGTATTTGTAAAGCTACATACAAGCAAATTAAGGAAATGATGGTATTGAGAACTACAACGACTGTCACCATATTTTATTAAAAGTTATACCTATTAATTAATCATTAACAACTTACAAATACTTTTTTTACAAAAAATTTCAATTTTTCGTTCTAGCTGATTCAACACATCAAAAAAACAGCTACATAGGGAAAAAGGTAACTCAATACGCTTGGCTATGAGCATTGCATTTTAATTGTGCGATCGCATTTCTTAACTCGCCAGCCATTGCTAAGGCGGAATAATGTTGTCAGTTACTTGGATATTATTTAATGACTGAAATTCACTTAGCGGATGAGGATGTGCTTTCAATGGAGCGAGGGCTTAGTCCTGTCAGCGATCCAACGGTATAAGTTTCTGAAATTCTTGATTTCATAGAGGCTCAGACAGGTAATAGAACATCCGATTGGTTTAGAGACGGCGCTCCCTGCCGTGTTCTTAGATCGTCTGGAGGTGGATGGAAATCGGGCAAAGTGTTTATACGTCTAAGCTTTTTCCCCGACGAAGATAATGGGTAACCTCATTTTAGTTAGCGTGTGCGATCGAGTTTATTTATAGTTGCGATCGCGCTTCATAGTCAAAGATATTTAAATTGGGGTAAATTACCCCAATAACCAAAGTCCTAGCACTTAGACTCAAAACCCCCAAAACCGTTATGGAATGGGGGGTTTAAGATATTATTTTAATGCCTGGAGGCAGAATTGAACTGCCGACACGAGGATTTTCAGTCCTCTGCTCTACCAACTGAGCTATCCGGGCTGGTGTTTTTTATCCTTAACTAACTTAACAAATTTAACTGCTATTGGCAAGCTTTTTTTGCCAGTTAGCTAAATATTCTCACTCACACCCCTCACAACGGTTACGGTGAGACGATTATAAAAAATTTTACAGAAAATACATGAATATATGTTCAGATGTTATGATAATAAACAGAACTGATTAGGAAAAAGTTATGACAACCGTAACCTCAATGAAATGCGCCTGCGATTCCTGCTTGTGCGTTGTTAACATTGGTGAAGCAATTGAAAAGGATGAAAAGTACTACTGTAGCCAACCCTGTGCTAATGGTCATGCCGATGGGCAAGGCTGCGGTCATAGTGGCTGTGGATGCACCTAAAACTACAAGCCCTGCCCTCATGCCGTCGTTTTGGGCAGGGTTGTTTGCTTGATTGAGTGAACTTGTGGAAATTGTATTAGGTTAGTACTGTCAAGTTTAGAAATTAAATGTCGGCTAAACTTTCATCTGATAAATTTGTAACCCATTCGCTTCAAAAAGCAGAGAATCTTAATTGTCATCCGCCACATCCGATTGACCTTGATGAGTGCCAACATCTTAAAGAGCAGATTCTGAGCGTAGAAAAATCTCAACGCATGGCAGAGTTTTTTAGTTTGTTAGGAGATGCTAATCGTCTGCGGATAGTTTCGGTGTTGGCGGTAAAGGAGCTTTGTGTTTGCGACTTAGCTGCGATGCTGGAGATGAGCGAGTCGGCTGTTTCCCACCAAATGCGGTGTTTGAAAGCTATGCGACTGGTGGGCTATAGAAAACAAGGGCGTAAAGTTTTTTATCGCTTGCAAGATGATCATGTCTTCCAGCTTTATATGTCTGTTGCAGAACACCTAGATGAGAATAACTAAATATAAAACTTAATTAAAAATATACAGCAAGTTTTTTATCTGAAAAAACCTGTAATTCTTTCTTCAGAGAGGATGCAGGTTTTTTGTTTATATTTAAATAATTTAATTCGTTTTGTTGCTTGGCTTTAGGAGAATAGTGACGTATTTGTATTACACAATCGCTATTTTAAGCATTGTTCGGGCTTGAACTTTGTTTAAATCTCGCTAAAGAAAATGCCCTCTCTGGGCATTGCTTTAAATCCCAGGGACAGTCTCTAATGGAGTTTGTCGGAACAAAAAAAACATTGACGTTCCATGAATCCCTGCAATACTACTTTTTTCAAGTAGCACGCAGATCAAAACAGCTATCTACCATTGAGAAACAAAATGGTTACAAAACGTTTAACAGAGACGCTTCTGGCTATTGCCATGCTGCCTGTGATGCTAAGTCAACCTGCTTTGGCTCACGTCGTTTGGTTTGACTTTGACAAAAACAACGCAGAATACGATCTATTGTTCGGTCATCCAGAGATTGGCCCCGAACCAATTGATGTGGCAAAATTCCGGGAAGCCACAGCCTACGATACGAACAAACAGGTTGTCCCTGCTCAAATTAACATTAACCCGCAAAATGGTATATCTGTTGTCCCACAGGGAGAGATTGCAGCGCTGACCGCCTTCTTTGACAATGGTTTCTGGCTCGAAAACTTAAGTGATGGTAGCTTTGAAAACATTACCCAACAGGAGGCACAGGCACTTAATTATGTCAATGTCACCAATTTTGTCAAGTACACCAAGGCTCTTTATGACTGGTCTGCACCCGTACAGCAGTCGTTCGGCCTTCCACTTGAGATTATGCCCCTGCAAAATCCTTTGGAGGTAGCGGCAGGAGAAACCCTGCCAATTCAGGTTTTATTTCAAGGCAACGTAGTTAACGATGCTCTAGTGGAATATCTGGGACAAACGGTAAACCTAAATCAAGACGGCACGTTCGACATTCCCATCGGGCAGGGTGGCCTGCAAGTCATAGAAGCCAACTATAGTAACCCTACGGCGACTAATCCTGGTATTTCTTACGCCGCTAGCTTCACCGCACAACAAACCGTTCCTGAACCATCGGCATTGCTTGGCCTCAGCGTGCTTGGTCTAATGGCGTTTGCAGGTAAGCAAGGTAAGAAGCTGAAATTAACCCGTATAAGCGATCGCTTTTGACAATAGTCTGGCAATTCATACTATGACTCAAGTAAGTAAGATGAATTGCCCAACTTCTGCAAGCTTTGTTCTAAAAACTTTTAATCTAAAACTACCTGTAGTTTCTGCGCCAGAAAGGATGCAGGGTTTTTGTTTGTATTTAACTTCTGCAAGAGTGAATTCAGAAAATAGTTGACAAATTATTCAAATATTGAGTAATTTAGCATAGCTTATTAAGAATGGATCTCATTCTTGCTAGAACCAGCGAGTAAATTCTAAATAAGCTGATATTGGTGTGAGGAAAATGATTGTGTCTAAAATTTTGTGGAATTCCCTGCTAGGCAGTCCAGCTAGTTTGGGAATGTTTCTGGTTGTTTCAGCAGCTAGTACGATTCCTGCGGATAGCTTTGTTAATGCGGCTGAAATGCCGTATACAACAACACGAGAGCTTCAAACTTCACAACAACCAACAACTGCGATCGCGAAGCGTCTCCCAAGGAGAATCGCACTTAATACTGTTGAGCCACCAACCGTTAACAATATAGAAGAGAAAACACCTGCGATACCAACTGTTGAAATTACTTCTCCACCGACAGCTAACAATCCAGCAACCGTTGCAGAGCAACGTAATCTTAAAGCTTCTACGGAGCTATTGTCACAAAATCTTCCTGACAATGCTGATGCTCCTACAGTTCCCGTAACAAATGTTTCCGAGTTAAGCGATGTCCGACCGACAGACTGGGCTTATGAAGCTCTCAGGAATCTTGCAGAAAGATACAAATGTTTGCAGAGATACCCTGATGGTACTTACCGTGGTAGCCGCGCACTGTCGCGCTATGAATTTGCTGCTGGTTTGAATGCTTGTTTTCAACAGATAGAAAGCTTGATTGCTCGCCCTGGCACAAATACAAATGGGATTAGCAACAATGACCTTCAGGTGGTACAACGGCTAACTCAAGAGTTTAGAACAGAACTGACAACATTAGGGACACGATTAAATAGCATAGAAGCTCGTACTGCATTTATAGAACAGCGCCAGTTTTCAACTACAACTAAGCTTAATGGAACAGTTATCTTTGGGCTTGCAGGTGTAGCAGCAGGAGAAAATGCTTTAGGGGAAAAAATAGACCAAGTACCTGTATTAGGAACTCGGACTCGTTTAGACTTTGATACTAGCTTTACGGGTAAAGATTTACTTAGAACAAGATTTCAGATAGCTAACTTAGATGCCTTGTCAGGCACTTCTACACTTACTCCTGAAGGTGATCTCAGATTTACAGCGGGAACTTTCAGCACTGGAAATGATACTACTGCTGCGCTTGATGCTTTGCTGTATAGTTTCCCTGTCGGTGAGAAAACAACTGTCATTCTTGAGGCTAATGCTGGCGCGGCTGATGACTTTACCGATACAGTCAACCCTGGCTTTGATGGTGATGGCGATCGCGGCGCACTTTCTAACTTTGGTACTCGTAACCCAATTTATTACTTAACTAGCGGTGCTGGTTTAGCCGTGCGGCACGTATTTAACGATAATCTGGAATTAAGCTTAGGGTATTTAGCAACTGATCCAGCTAACTCCACACCAGGCGGGGGTTTGTTTAATGGGCCATACGGGGCGATAGGACAGTTAACTATCAAGCCAAGAGAAAATTTAACTGTGGGCTTAACTTACCTGAATGCTTACAATAACGATCTCACTGCTGGTAGTAATCGTGCTAATCTGCGCTCTGCTTTATCGGATAATCCAGAGGGTTTACGCTTAAATCAGAGTTTTCTAGACTCAATTCCAGAAGGATCGAGTTTAGCAACCTCTAGTAATGCCTATGGTATACAGGCATCACTACAACTCAGCCCTAAGTTTATCTTAGGTGGTTGGGCTGGCTACACTACCACGCGCACTCTACCTTCTGCTGAACAAAGCGCGTCATTGGGAGGAGATTTAGGTATTTGGAATTATGCAGTTACTCTGGGCTTTCCTGATTTGGGTAAGGAGGGCAGCTTTGCAGGCATAATTGTAGGGATGGAGCCTAAACTTACTCGTGTTAGTGGCCCGATATCTACATTAGGACTAAGTAAAGATCCAGATACTTCATTGCATATTGAAGGTTTTTACCAGTATCAACTAACCGATAATATTGCAGTTACACCTGGGATTATCTGGCTGACTGCTCCCGACCACAATAACCTCAATGAGGATATTGTGATTGGCACAGTTAGAACTACGTTTAGTTTCTAGTTAAGAGCAAATCTGCATTTATAATCCCTTTTTTTCCCGCAGCCTTCAGGCTAGGGTTAAACAGACAAAGCCTGCCTAAGCAGGCTCTAAAACTCTTTGCGCCGATCGCACATAACCTCGCGCTAGACTGCTAGATATCCGTAATCATACTGAGTTCTAGTAATCAGCAGCCATGACTAATCGCCTTGCCGAATCCCAAAGCCTGTACTTGCGGAAACACGCAGAAAATCCGATAGATTGGTGGTCTTGGTGCGATGAAGCGTTAGAAGTTGCCAGACGAGAGAATAAGCCGATTTTTCTTTCAATCGGCTACTCTAGCTGCCATTGGTGTACGGTGATGGAAGGCGAGGCGTTTTCCGATAGTGCGATCACAGATTATATGAACGCCAATTTTATCCCGATTAAGGTGGATCGGGAAGAACGCCCAGACCTAGACAGCATTTATATGCAAACTTTGCAGATGATTACAGGTCAAGGCGGTTGGCCTCTAAATGTTTTTCTTTCACCTGATGATTTAATACCTTTTTATGGTGGTACTTACTTTCCGATAGACGCACGTTACGGAAGACCTGGATTTTTACAGATATTGCAAGCAATCCACCGATTCTACAACACAGAAACAGCGAAGGTGCGATCGCTCAAAGAAGAATTACTAGGTTATCTTCAGCAAGGCTCTATATTATCAACTGATGCTAACGTATCTCTACAAAGCGATGAGTTATTGCAACAAGGTATCGAAAAAAATACAGGTGTGCTAACTCCTGATGTTGATAGTCCCTGTTTTCCAATGATTCCTCATGCTGAGTTGGCTTTGCGGGGTGCAAGATTTAATTTTGAATCCAAATATGATGGCAAACAAATCTGCCTTCAAAGAGGTTTGGATTTAGCATTAGGTGGGATTTACGATCATGTTGCAGGTGGTTTTCATCGGTATACTGTTGACCCGACTTGGACAGTACCTCACTTTGAAAAGATGCTCTACGATAATGGTCAAATTGTCGAGTATCTAGCAAATTTATCGAGTACAGGTGTGAGAGAACCTGCATTTGAAAGAGCGATCGCAGGTACAGTAAACTGGCTTCAGCGAGAAATGACTGCACCTGAAGGTTATTTTTATGCAGCCCAAGACGCTGATAGTTTTACTCCCCCTAACCAAGAAGAAGCGCAGAAATGGTCAGAACCAGAAGAAGGTGCGTTTTATGTTTGGGAATATAGCGAATTAGAACCGTTACTAACTAATGAGGAATTAGCAGAACTGAAAGAACAGTTTACTGTTACACCATCAGGTAACTTTGAAGGAAAAAACGTCTTGCAAAGAAGGCATCCTGGTAAGTTATCCGATACATTAGAAGCTGCATTAAATAAACTGTTTGCTGTTCGTTATGGTGCTGAACCAAATAATATAGAAACATTTTCCCCAGCACGTAATAACGAAGAAGCTAAAACCCTAAATTGGCAAGGTCGCATTCCGCCTGTCACCGATACTAAAATGATTGTGGCTTGGAATAGCTTAATGATTTCTGGTCTTGCTCGTGCTTATAGTGTTTTTAAACAGCAACAATATTGGGAATTAGCAACTAAAGCAGCAGAATTTATTCTGAACAATCAATGGGTTAATGGGCGCTTTCATAGACTCAACTATAATGGTCAAGCTGCTGTCTTAGCTCAGTCAGAAGACTATGCTTTGTTTATTAAAGCTTTATTAGATTTGCATCAGGCATCTTTTAGCCAAACAGCAGAAATAGCAAATCAAAGTAATAATTCATCCTTGAATAATCATTCTTTCTGGCTAGAACAAGCAATTAAAGTACAGGAAGAATTTGACGAATTTTTGTGGAGTATCGAACTAGGAGGATACTATAACACCGCTAGTGACGCTAGTGGTGAACTGATTGTGCGCGAACGTAGCTATATGGATAATGCCACACCATCAGCTAATGGAATAGCGATCGCAGTTTTAATCCGTTTAGCATTACTTACAGAAGATTTGCAATACCTCGACCGTGCAGAGCAAGCATTGCTGGCTTTTAGTAGTGTAATGTTGCGATCGCAGCAAGCTTGTCCAAGTTTATTTACAGCTTTAGACTGGTATCGTCACCATACCTTAATTCGCACTACTCCAGAACAAATTACTTCTTTAGTTTCTGAATACTTACCTACTGGAATTGTTAACCTAGCAACCAACTTACCATCTGATGTAACAGGTTTAGTTTGCCAAGGTTTATCTTGCAAAGAACCTGCCCATAGCAATGCACAGCTATGGGCGCAAATCAGAAAAATTATGCAGACATCAACTTAGATGATGTCCGGTTGATTAATCTTCAAATGTGTCAGTCCTGTGGTATTTGTGTTTGACTTGGCATTATTTGCTCTGTTTGACCTGGCATTGTTTGCTGTTGTTGACTCGGCGGTATCCCTTCAATGCTAATAATCGCTTCCATCACTGATTTAACAATGGGAGCGGCTACAGTTGAACCAAAAACATTACCTTGAGGATTATCAACTACAGCTAAAACTACATAGCGTTTTGAAGCGTCTACTGGCAAAATACCTACGAAGCTGGTAATTTTAGCACTGCTATCATATCCCCCAGAAGCACTAGCTTTTTGAGCAGTTCCTGTTTTACCACCAATCCGATATCCAGGGATTTGTGCTGGTTTTCCAGTTCCATTGCTCACAACCTTTTCCATCATTTCTAACACTGTATCGCTCGTCTGAGGAGAGAAAACAGGTCGCGGTGCTGGTAGGTTTGGTTGCCAGTACATTTGACCTTGAGAATCAAATAGCCCTCGGACAACATGAGGTGTAACGATTTTACCGCCATTAGCCAAAGAAGCGTGCAAAGTTACCAGTTGAATTGGTGTTAGAGAAAAGCCTTGCCCAAAGGATGTAGTTGCGGGTTCAATTGGGGAAGACATAAACTGCTGCTTGCTTTTCATCTGCCCTTGTGATTCAAACGGCAGGTCAATACCAACCTTATTTCCTAGTCCTAACTTTTCCAGCCAGCTATAGTAAACTTCTGGGTTTAACTTTTGCATCATTTGCACCATGCCAATGTTGCTGGAATATTGCAAAATTTGAGTAATATTCAGTAACCCATAAGATTTACTCTGAGCATTTTTGATCGGCCAGCCAGCTACGGTAATATGACCTGAGTCATTAAATGTAGTATCAGGTGTAATAGCACCTGCTTCTAGTGCGATCGCTACATTTATTGGTTTAAATGTTGAACCAGGCTCATATAAATCAGCCAGCGCCCAGTTTTTAAACAATCCCATATCAAACTTAGAGTACTCATTCGGGTTGTAAGTTGGCTCTGACACCATCGCCAGTAGGGAACCATCCTGAGCATTCATCACTAGCACAGCACCACGCTTGGCATTAAACTTCTTAATTTTTTCCTTGAGAGCCAAGCGAGCCGCCCTTTGTAGGCGATTGTCAATAGTTAGTTTTAGCTGTAAATCATCATAATGTAAAAATCCTTCTGGCATATAGTCAGGCATCATTTCTCCGTTACCAGAGCGACTGATGCGAACTGTGTGAACAGCACGTTCTAGTAATTTAAATTGACTATATTCCACTCCAGCTTGTCCACGGTGGCTACTATCGACGTACCCCACAACATCGGCTGCTAACTCCTGCTGTGGATACAACCGTGAGTATTGCCCAATTAGCTCTAATCCATCATTATTAAGTCTAGAAATATGATTTGCTAAATCTTCTCTGAGTGACTGAGCGATCCGAATGCCACTGTTTTTTTGATTAAACTTTTTCAAGAGTTCATCTTCAGGGACATTAATAATTTTAGATAACTGATTAGCAACTTCCTGTTTAGAAACCTTGAATAGCTTTGGATGAGCATACAGTGTATAACTAGGCTGGTCTGTTGCTAAAAAGTTGCCATTGCGATCGACAACTGAGCGTCGAGGAACGAACGGACGCAGTGACACCATCTGCTGCTGCCGTGCCTTTTTCAATAGCACAGGCGAGCTAACAATTTGCAGTCTGTATAAATTTATTCCCAATCCTAGAGTGGTCAATATTAACACCGCCCAAACCAGTAATAATCTGACAGGGGAAAGCAATAAAACTGATTTTATAGACCCTCTCGTAGAATGAGGATCTTCACGTAATTCTTCAATCTTGCTGCCCGATTTACGTCGGTTACGCTTCCAGCCTTCAGAGGAGGCCATAATCAAGCTCCACAAATAATTAAGAATTTTATTTATAAGTAATCATCAATAAGCCATTAGCAATTAAACATCTTTCTAGCTCGATTGGTGAGTCTAACAAAATTTAACCCAATCTGCTCTTACTAGATGCTATTTGCTAATAGCTAACAAATTAGTAACCAAGTGGTGGCTTTGGAGGAGAAACTACAGCCTTAGCTGTTGAGGGTTGTTGCTGAAAATGGCGTTGGGGTGCAGCTGGAAGGAAAATTGTCTTAGCAGGATCTGGTGGAATCAAACCTGTTGCTGGGTTTTCAGCTTGTTGAGCTAGCTGATTTTTGAGAACTTCATTTGCTGCTGTCATCTGTCGCTCTTGCCGTTGCAAGTGGTCTAGTTTTCGATATTCCTTTGTCCACAACTGCTGGGTATAAACTGTCAAACCATAAATTGTCAGCATTGCAGTAACTAGAGAGAACATCATTATGTCCGAGCTACGCTGCATCATGATTAACGTTCGTAACCACTTTGGATAAGCTTGCGAATAAGGCAAGTTTTCTAAGCGTCGGCTGCGATTTTTAGACGGGATAGCAACAACCTGTGGCTGTAACCTGGTTTTTCTTTCGCTATTCTGTGAGGAAACAGTATTTTTTTGATTTTTACGGTTGCGAGCAGCGTTCAAGGATTGAGGAGTAACGTACATATTCTTGACCAAACATTCCAACAATTATTTACGGTAATTTAGTTATATAGATATGACACATAGATAAAATTAGGCAATGATATTAAATTTACCCCATCCTATCACGGTTATGATTGTCTTCTACACAAAGTAGTATTTTTGCTGAGGATTTTAAGTGTTTAGGTGATTAATGAAGTTGCTAGATACTAGCTCAGTATGCCATGCGATCGCGGTTGGAAATCTAATCACTGCATAAAAAATACTTGTTAGCTGATTAATTATTCGCCATCTAACTAAATCTTTCGGAACAAATCCTATAGCCCTGACAAACTAATAAAAGCTGCATACGTCTAGGGAGATATAATGGAATGCGGTTATTTGTGGTAAAACTACAAAATTAGGATAACCTAGCAGAAAATGCGTTTAACCGCGATTTATTAAACGAGGAGTGTTATGAACAAGAAATTGATGAGTTTACTTTTGGGGCTAACCTTAACTGTAGGTTTGGCTACAACATTATCAGCTTGCGGTGGCGGTGGCGATGCTGGCGGCGGAGCATCCCCTGGTAGCTCTCCTAGCGCCTCCCCCTCCCCTTAGTAAAAACGCTTAGATGAATTGAGAATCTGTGCGGCAACATCAGATAGCACAGTTTAAACCATTAAAGCCCTGACTCAGTTATTTATGCAAATACTGAGTCAGTATGCTTTTTATCAGTTATTAGTTTGAGCATTTGAATATTGCAAAACATGAAAAAAGTCAAATTGGTGGAAAAGAGCTACTAATTAAACTATGAATCGCATACAACTAATCAATATTAGTTTAATTACAAGTCTATGTATAAATTTAATTCTTCTAACAGTCCAGAAAGCCTGGGGTTTACCACCAAAGGAAGATGTACCCGAAGAAGTGTTGCGCACAGAAATTATTACAGAGGCGCGATCGCCTATAGACGGTAAACTACTTAGTGCTGCTGAGTATGCCCAGTTACAAGCTCAACTGCAAAGCCCACCAGTTGCGCCGCTAGATCCTAAAATCAGGGAAACAATTTTTCTGCTGCGTATCAGGCAACTTTTGCGTTCACTTGGTCTACCTATCCGTTAGTTATCAATTAACAATTATCAATTACCTTCGACTCTCCTGAGCGATCGCGTTGCGATGTGGTAAGCCTATTACCTATGACCAGCCTTATGTCTCTTGTTGATTTCCACCCAGTTACTTATAGCGGTCAGCACTCAGATGATAGCTACGCCACGGCGCAGAGCGCCTACAGCCGTCAGCTTTTTTAAAATCTTTTATTCTTCAGGGGGCGACAAGCGCCCCCAAAGCCTGATGTGCTTTGCACATCAGGGTTCAGCCCTTATCAAAAAACTGTCAGCTTATTGACAACAAGCTCTCTATAGAGAAAAAAGTATCAAACTGTGATAAAAAAGAACGGTC
>DATNQB010000055.1 GCA_036702875.1 Oculatellaceae cyanobacterium
GGTTGGTTTTCATGAGTGTCAGTTATGGGTAGAGGAAATGCTCAACCTTATTGCGAATAAAAAGTCATTTTATCAAAGGGGCTTGAGAGCTATAAGCCTTATAGACCAGCCGCTCTAGCGGCGTGGTCGCCCCCAAAAGTACTGCTGGCAATTTCCCCTTCTTGAATTGGCAATCCATCTAAGGTAATCACAATTCCCACTTGATTTGGTTTAACCGCATATAATTTGAGTTCCTGCGGTTGCATCCCAAGTTGAGGCGCGTTGTCTGATGTGATGACTGTAAATACTCCTGTGTTGATGCGATAAGTTCCAGCAGTCAGGATACCGAGTTGTCGTCCTTTTTCACCGCCTTTGGTGAAAAATTTTCGTGCATCTTGAAAGTTATCACAGGCAACTACTTTACCCAAAATTCTTTCTGGTGGAAGTGATGCGCCATCTCTAGCAACTACTAAGCCAATTTCTCCTTGGGGAATAATCACAACTGGTTCTCGACGTACATTATATTGCCAGGGCCAATAACCCCAATGCCAACCTGGTGCTAAGGTATCTGCTTGTAAACCTGCTTCATTGTTGAGAGCGATTAATCGTCCAGCACTTAAGCTACGTCGGGCAAATTTTTTGATTACAATGCCGACTTCTTCAGAGCTAATTACTACTAATCCAAATATAAAACCCATTTGGTGGGCAAAAACAAATCCTCCAATAACTATGAATGGAATCGCTATAAGTATTGGCGACCAGTTATCTGATTCTGTTGGCTCTTGAGAATTATCTGGTTGAGGTATTTGTGCAATTAAGTTTGGCGATTGAGTCAGAGAAATTGGGGTGAGGTTAGTGGAGGGCAGGTTGATATAGTTAGCTGATGCGGGAGTGATTTCTAAAGCGGTTAGTAGGGATATTGCTAGGGGTAAGGTTTTCTTTAAGAGTGGTAAGCAAGCTAGGGGTAATTTTTTCATATTATCAAAAAAAATTGATGTGTGATGGGGTGGCTTAAGTGCGAAAGCGTTGCAAACCCGTAGGTATCGCTCTCATTGATTCAAGGTGCTATCTGCTTATCTATACGCTGTGAATAATTTTTCTAAATATTTACAAAACTTCATCATCCACTCAATAATTTGGACGGCGAGCGATTTACTAGCTTAATATATAAAGTTTTGTAAAGTTTTCGAGAAATAGTTTCTTCAGATAACGAAAGGCTATTGTTACCCAAGGAACGAATGGAACAATGGCGAAAATTGCCTTGAAAAAAATATTTTATTGGTTCACTGGCGAAACGGCTGGACGTAGCGCCGTTGGGATTTGGAAATGGCTGTGGGGTTTACCAATTGAACCTGGGGGAAAAATTGCCGAAAAAGTAGCGGCTGAGTCGTTGCAATCAATGCAACAATCTGTTGTGCAACTAACTTCTGCGGTGGCTAGGGTTGTCGCTGCTTATCAGCAAGCTCAAGAAAAATATCGCCAAAAACAAGAAGAATATTATCAAGCAGAACGTCAAGCACAACTCGCTTACCGCCAAGGTCATGAAGAAGCTGCGCGTTTGGCAATGACTAAGGCGATTGTGATCGAAAAGATTATACCACAGTTGCAACAACAGGTGGCGAAAGCTGAAACATTGATGATTGCAGCCAAAGAAAAGCTTTCCAGAGAACGGGAGAAGGTAGAAAGTTACAAGTTAGAAATGGGCAATTTGCAAGCTTTGTCGGAAATGAATCAAGCGATGAAAGATATTTTTGATATTACGACAGAGCTAGATATAGAGAATGCGCGATCGCAATTTACCGAAGCACAAAATGCCATTCAGGGAAAATACTTGCGGGAAAATGCCAAAGCTGAGTTAGCCGAAAATCCCGCAGACAAGCTGGAAACTCAACTTAATAATCTGACTTTAGATGAAGAAATTAATCGACGGCTCAAGAGTTTGCAGCAATCTCTACCTGAATATGAATAACTGAGGCATTGTCAGATGACACACGTAGAAAAAGTACTTACCAGCAAAAAAATCAACATTCCGCCGATTGTTTGGTTGTTAGTAATAATAGCGGGATTTTTCGGGACAAAACTATTCAATTCCCCTACTGACTCTAGTAGTAGCATTGGCGATAATTTACTGATTCAAGAGGCGGCAACAATAGATAAAAAGCAAGGGATTGAAGCATTTAGACAAGGGAATTTCCCAGAGGCTCAAGCACATTTCCAAAAATCCTTAGCTCAACGCCCTAATGACCCAGAAGCATTAATTTACTTACTCAATGCCCAAGCGCAACAGCAAGAGCATCTCAAAATTGCTGTAGTTGTCCCTATTGGTAGCAATCTCAATATTGCTCAAGAAATGCTTAGAGGTCTAGCAATGGCACAGTTACAAATAAATCAAAAAGGGGGTATTAATGGAAAATTACTGCAAGTCCAAATTTTCAACGATCAAAACGAGCCAGAGATGGCTAAACAAATATCTGAAAAAATAGTTAAAGATACCAGCATTTTAGCAGTTATTGGTCATAACGCATCAAATGCGAGTTTAGCAGCAGCACCGATTTATCAAAAGGGGGAATTAGTAATGATTACCCCGACAAGCTTTGCTAATAATTTATCAGGGTTTGGCAGTTATATTTTTCGCACAGTTCCCAAAATTCGCTATATGACAGATGCAATAGCAGAATATGTGGTGAAGACTGCACGTAAAACTAAAGTAGCTGTTTGCTATGACTCCAATGCACCTGATAATGTCTCATCTAAGGATGAATTTGTTGCATCTTTATCGGCAATGGGTGGTCAAATAGCACCAACAGTTTGTGATTTTGCTACACCTAATTTTGATGCAAATCAAGCTATTGCTGATGCAGTTAGTAGTGGTGCTGATAGTTTATTTTTAGCGCCACATATAGATAGATTAAATCAATCAATAGATTTAGCACGCGCTAGCCGAGGGAGGTTAGCATTATTTTCGACTCCGACTCTTTACACAATTAAAACTTTACAGTCAGGACAAGCTGATGTTAACGGGTTAGTTTTACCTGTACCTTGGCATCCCCAAGCTACGCCAACAGCTAAAATTTTTGCTGCACAAGCGCAACAGTTATGGAAGGCAGATATTACTATTTGGCGCACCGCTACTGCTTTTGATGCCACCCGCGCAGCTATTGTTGGTTTGCAAAGTAGTCAAACTCGTGATGGGTTGCAAGGTGTGTTAAAAAGTTCAAGTTTTGTTGCTCCTGGGGGTGCAAATGGAGATGTGCGGTTTTTATCAACAGGCGATCGCCTTGGTAAAGCTGTGTTGATGCAGGTTAAACCTACTGCTGCTGGATATGAGTTTGTACCAATAAAAGCTGAACAAAGGTAAAAAATATCTTTGTTAACTGCTCCTGATTAAAAATACTTGTTCAAAAGTTGGAAAAATCACATGGATAATATTATAGTCAATGCTCGATATGAAATCCGTAAACAACTTAGTAAGAAGGCTGGGCGACGGACTTTCTTGGCACAGGATTTACATTCTCAAACTTTAGTAGTAATCAAGATTTTGCTTTTTGACCAAGATTTCCAGTGGGAGGAGCTAAAACTGTTTGAACGAGAAGCTAAAACCCTACAAAATCTCACTCATCCGTCAATTCCGCAATATTTAGATTACTTTGAAGTCAAGGATGGTAATTATCAGGGCTTTGCGCTAGTACAAACTTATATTGATGCTCTCTCATTGGATATACTTATCCAACAAGGACGAAGATTTTCGGAACCTGAGTTGATAGAATTAGCTGATAAATTACTGAGCATATTAACTTATCTTCACGAACAAATACCCATGGTCATTCATCGAGATATCAAGCCTAGTAATATCCTAATTGCTAACAGATCTGGTCATAGCATTGGTGACATTTATTTAGTGGATTTTGGCTCTGTCCAAACAGCAGCAACTAAAGATAATGGCACTATTACAATTGTTGGCAGTTATGGTTATATTCCTCTGGAACAATTTGGTGGACAAGCTGTGCCTGCTTCTGATTTGTATAGTTTAGGCGTGACAATAATTTATCTAGCAACAGGTACTCACCCAGCCGAAATACCTCAAGTTAATGGGCAAATAAAGTTTTCTACTCCGCAGTTGAGTAGACGGTTTCAGAAATGGTTAGAGAAAATAATTCAACCTCATCTAGATCGACGGTTTGATTCGGCTAAATTGGCTCAAACTGCCTTAAACTCTTCTGATGGTAGCTTTGGCAATTATCCTGAGCTTAAACCGAAAGATACTCAAGTACAATTGCAGCGCGATCGCGATCAACTAGAAATAATATTACCCAAAATGCCTAAAAATTTCTTCACAAGTATAGTAAGCACTATATTTACCGCACTGTTATCAGGGTTATTTTGGTCAATATTTTTAGGAGCTTTTTTGGTCTCTATAATCCAGTCAATAGGACTATCTTTAAATTTGTCTTATTTAATCATATTTATATTCTTTAGCATTTATGTATTCCTGCAAAATCTACCCATGTTGAATATCAATATAGCCAAGATTGTTGTTGACAGTGACGAAATAAATGCCTTTAATATTTTTGGTTTAAAAAAATTAACTAATCTTCGTTCAGAAATTTCTCTTTTAGGTTATTCTCCCAGTTATGAATTTAATGAATTTTGGGATAATACAGGTAAGCAATTAAATAGAGGCAAGGTCATAACGGAGCCAGAATTATTTATTTATGCTGGATCAACTAAATACTCGATCACCAAACTCTCAGCAGCAGAATTAAGCTGGATAGGGCAGGAATTAAGTGAGTTTCTAGATTTAGAACTGCAAATTATTTACCCTATACCTAAAGTTCCTCCTGAACCTTCATCGTGCGGTGGTGGTTGTTAAATAAAGTTGGTAAAAAAATATGAAACTAGCAGAACAGAAGTTATATGAACGAATTTGCAACTTCAAATTAGATACACAAGGAGCTATTTTTCCTTTCTCTCACAAATTATCCTGGGAATATAGATGGTCAGAAATATATACCATTAGGGTGATTCAAGAATACAAAAAATTTGTGCTTCTAGCGATGGTAGCTGATCATGTTGTATCGCCCTCTGCCCCAGTTGATCGAGTGTGGCATTTACATCTTCTTGACACCCATTCTTATTGGGATAAATTTTGTGGAGAGGTGTTAAATAAACCACTCCACCATAGCCCTAGCCTTGGCGGAAAAGAAGAAGGACTTAAATATCAGCACCTCTATGAGCGCACATTAGATACATATCGAAATTATTTTGGGACTCCTCCAGATGATATTTGGCATGATCCTCGACTGAGGAGTGAATCGATAGATTTTCAGTGGATAGATTCAAAACAATACTGGATTCTACCGAACCCCATTTACTGGCTGAAAAGCTTAATTAATCAAAAGATTTGAAAATTAGGTTGCTAACTTCAGTTAGGACATTGCGATCGCATCATCAGAGCAGATTTGACTTTATAAAATATCGAACAACTCACCAGATCTATAATCGAGTTAAATACATTATGAGTCTTAATGAGTTAAACAACATCGTATATGAAGGTTGGCAGTTTTGGATCGATCGCGGCGGTACGTTTACTGACATTGTGGCGCAACGTCCAGATGGTAAAATCTTGGTTCACAAACTCTTATCAGAAAATCCAGAACGCTACAAAGATGCGGCAATTTTTGGCATCCGAGAAATTTTAGAAATTCCTCAAGATGCACCCATCCCGACAGAACAAATTGCAGCAGTGAAGATGGGAACGACGGTAGCGACGAATGCTTTGTTAGAACGTAAAGGCGAAGCCTTCGCGCAGCGAATAGCCATGCGCGATAGCGCTATTGGCGCGTCTCTACAACTGATCGCTGGTCACTGAAAAGATGAATCTTGCAGCTTTTTGTAAACAATTGTAACGATACCGAAAAATTCCCGATCTTCATCCCCATAGACAAATACAAGGCAAATTACATAGCCATCATTACTGGGAGAAGATTGATGAAAACTAAAACCAAAATTCAACTTACCATTGCTATTTTAGCTGGGACTATACTCCTATCATCTAATAATGCTTTAGCTGGTCATGCTTATGCGTACTTACGCGAACAAATCAGATTGATGCGTGATTATTTGGGAGTTCGCATTACCCATAATACCTACACAGATACTATGGATGATGGTAGCGACGAGTACATAACTATAAATTTAAATCGCAATCAGCAATATGTAATAGCAGGTCTGTGTGATGAAAGTTGTAACGACCTTGACCTGAAACTCTACAACACCAGTGGGTATTTACTTCAATCTGATACGTCTTTAGATAAGTACGCAGTTGTCGGCGTGACACCTCGTGTAGGCGGTAGATATTCGCTAAAAATTAAAATGTCTGACTGTTATACGTCTTCTTGTGACTATGCTATTGGAGTTTTCAGTAAATAGATATTCTCCAATTGTTATTTACGCACTGCTGATTTTAGTTAATAATTATTTCCACTTTAATAACGTGACAAATTCATGTAGGAGTATCTATCATGTTGAATTTTTCTGTAACATCTCTAAACCGCTTATTTTTCCGACCTTCAATATCGCTATTATTAGCTATATTAGTGGGATTTTCTGGAGTAAAAGCGGTTCTAGCTAAATCGCCATCAGCTACTCAATCTGTACAAAAACCTGCTGTTATTACTCGTGATAATTCATCATTTACTATTGCACAACTAAGTCGCTCTAGCACTCCTTTATACGGATCGTGGAAACTTAATTACAGCGTTGGCGGAATTCTTTATGAAAGCTGGCTTTATATGAGTGGATATTCAGGAAAAATGAGGACTTTATACTTCGATCCCAACGTCAAAAAAACTCAACTCATAGATCAAAGTATGTCTCTGCGGTCTTCTTCGCAAGGATTAATTTTAGTAGGATACAATCCAGTTTATGCTGGAACTAATACTCAATATCCTACTTATAGTGCAGACAACTTTTTGTTTCAAATTAGCTCTGATGGTTCGCTATTAGCAGTAACTTGTGATGATGCGGGTCAATGTTCAGGTGTAGATATAGAGTCAGTGCGATAGTAAAATGTATCTGCACTTTAGCTAATAACAATCTCGATAATTATTTTTTCACTATTTATTAATAACTTTGTCGAGATTGTTAATCCCAAATTATTTACCGGACATGGGATTTTAACAATGAATGAATTTAACAAACCGCCAGATTTATTGACACAACTTGTGCAAGAAACTTGTAAGTATCCACACAATAGTTTAGAAAGAAAGCAAGGACTGACTAAAATTATATTTTTAATGCAAAAATCAGGAAAAATTTGGCGAGGTGGCAGGGAAGTAAATTTAGAACACTATCAAGAAGCTTTACAAGAAAATTGGTATTTTTTTAGTCGTAATTTATGCAACTACGATCCACAAAAAGCAAGTGTAATTACTTGGTTCAATACTTACTTGGAATATAAATTAAGAGACATTCAGGCAAAAGCTGCTAAAGAAGTAAGCCGCCGAGGTTCAGCCAAAATAGATCAAGAGACAGGTAATGTTATCGATCCAATAGATATGTTTCCTGCACCACCACAAAACTCAGTACTTATGATAAAAGAATTGATAAAATGGTTAAATGAAAATCAAAAAAGATTAAGCAGAATACATTTACGAGATCGCACCGAAATCAATGCCCACCTGCTCATTTCACGCCACTTAATTTTGGAAGAAACTTATACAACTATCGCGCAAGAATTTACTGTGCCAATTCCTACGCTGTCTAACTTTTATAAGGATCGTTGTTTACCTATCATTAAAAGATGGTGGGACGAGCAAGGATATTGAGCCGCTTGATTGTCTACCTTAACTACTTGAATACAGCAACTTATCATCACGTAAAATGAGTAATTCTATCGATATCAACCAAAAAATCACTCTAACTTTCCCTATTACTGAAACACAACGACAAACAGCGTTAAAATTTGCTCAACAGCAATACAGTAAACAAAAACAATCTCAGGTATACCTCAATACCTTAGCAGTGCTAGTTACGCGAAATTACTTACAAATACTAGATATTGCTACTGATATTGAGAAGAGCTATTGTTGGAATGCTATTGAGCGTTTTAGTTTAGACGTAGCCGATTTAAAAATTACCGATCCTTATGTCAAAACTGGACATTTAGAATGTCGCCCTGTGAAAACTGGCGATCGAGTTGCAGAAGTACCCGCCGAAGTTTGGGAGGATAGAATAGGTTATATTTTTGTACAATTTGATGCTGAATGCCAAGAAGGAACATTATTAGGATTTTTGCCAGAAGTATGTAGTGAACAAATACCGCTTGCTCAACTGCAATCTTTAGAAAGCTTTCTTGAATTTTTGTATCAACCAGCAATTAATTGGTTGCGTTTAAGCGATTGGTTTGATAACATATTCGCAACTGGCTGGCAGACACTTGAAGAAGTGATTAACAGCCACGTTGCTAATCCTAAACTAGCATTTCGTTTAGGCAAAGTGCGCTGGGATAAAATGAGATGGTTACAGCAACAGTTGTCGAATTTTAAGGCAAGAAGTAACCTGAATTCATCAGCAATATTGGCGGCGAATGGCGATCCAATTCCAGCATTAGTTCAAATTATCGAAACAACCGATAATAAAGAAACGCTTTGGAAAGCCGCCGAGATGTTGTGGGAAATTGAACCAACTCATCCAGCAGCAGGTGCTAGACGGATTATTGATTTAGGGATGCAATTAGGAGGAAATTCTATTGCCTTAATGGTAGCAGTATTACAAAAGCTTGACGACACAATGGAAGTTTTATTGCGAGTTTACCCATTAGGGACTAACGAGTTTTTACCCCCAGGATTAAAACTGATTGTTTCTGATTTTGATAACTTAGATAAAACGGCTGAGGTACAATCGAGATTTCAACCGTTAGATACCTATATTCAATTAAAGTTAGGGGCGGAACTAGGGAAGAAATTTACTGTTAAGGTATTGTTAGATGAGGCAAGTTTTATTGAATACTTTATGATTTAATCTCTATGGAAAACCAATTAGTTCTAGAAATTGCTGAGCGTAGTATTGCAGAGGGGTTTCCGGCAACGCTTCGCATTAGTGAAGATGGCAAAGAAATCCTCAGACAGGGTTGTATAATACCCTCTGCGGAGCGACTTTTTCAAGAACAGGAAAAGTGGTGTAATGCTTATTACGATCTAGCCACAATTCGGAATGCTAGAATTTCCCGCATTACAATTTATGACGATCAAGTAACAAACGTTAGCATTGAAGATGCAGAATCACAATTAACCGATGATGAACGCTGGCAAAGATATCAGATAGCTACGAGAAATTTTAAAGAACAAATGCAAGAGTGGCTTGAGCAGCCCGAATTTTTAAAGTTACAAATTCAGGTAGCAAACAACCTCAATGGTTATCAAACAGCACGCATGATTATCGCTACCAAAAATCGCCGACTTTGGAAACTACCTTGGCATTTATGGAGTTTATTTAGGAACTTCCGCAACGACCCCGCTATTAGTAACCAAGATTATGTAAATCCGCGTGTGACACCTTTGAGTAACCCAAAAATTTTAGCGATTTTTGGCAATGATACCGATATTAATCTTCAACCGGATCGGGAATTACTCGCTTCTTTAGAAAAGCTTGGTGCAAAGATTACTTGGTTAGAAAAACCTACCCGTCAGCAGTTGAGGGGAAATTTATCAGAACAAGCTTGGGATATTCTATTTTTTGCTGGACATAGTTATAGCGATGAACATGGGAGTAGTGGAGTTATTGAGCTTAATAAAAGCGATCGCATTTATTTATGGGAGTTAAAACATCGTTTTAAAGAGGCAGTTAACAACGGTTTAAAGTTAGCAATTTTTAACTCTTGTCTCGGTTTAGGCATAGCGCAAGCACTAAGCGAAGTTAACCTACCTCATATCATTGTGATGCGCGAACCAGTACCAGATCAAGTTGCAGAGCGATTTTTAGAATATTTTTTGAAATTCTTTTCTCAAGGGAAATCGCTGAATGAATCTGTACGGGAGGCGAGACATCGTTTACAGGAAGATGAAATTGATTATCAATTACCCTGTGCTAGTTGGCTACCTGTGGTTTATGAAAATCCCACTGTACCGCCTTTAGTTTGGATTCAACCTGAACCTATATCAACACCACCACCCCCGCCCGATCTTGATCCTATACCAACACCACCTCCCCCGCCTGATCCAATTTGGATAATCTGGTTAAATAATTGGAGCAGAATGCCCAAAAATACCAAATTAGCGATCGCTTTATTTACACTCTTGTTTATATCTATTATTCTGATTCTAATTTTTCCGCCAGTTAAGCCTCCAAAAACAAACGAGCAGGCGAATCAAAACACTTCTGTCTCTGGTGCTTATGAGTCGATAGGCGATCGCATCAGCTTGGGAGATAAATTACTTATAAAAGACAAAAAAACTCTTGCAAAAGTAGCAGGAGTAGCAGCATTTAAACAGCAAAATTATCAGTTCGCTTTGGCAAACTTTGCAGCTTCGCTAAAAGAATCTCCCAACGATCCAGAAAGTTTAATATATAAAAACAATGCTCAAGCGCAATCTCAAAATTCCTTAAAAATTGCGGCGGTTGTACCTATTAGCACCAACCTAAATTTTGCTCAAGAAATGCTGCGCGGAGTAGCAATGGCGCAAAATAAAATTAACCAGCAAGGAGGAATTAATAATCGTCTTTTACAAGTAGCAATAATTGACGATAGCAATAACCCAAATATTGCAAAACAAGTAGCCGAACAATTAGTTGCAGATCATACTATTCTTGCTGTAGTTGGTCATAATGCTTCATTTGCCAGTCTAGCAGCAGCACCCATCTACCAAAAAGGGAGATTAGTAATGATCTCGCCGACAAGTTTTGCTAATGAGTTTTCAGGATTTGGCGACTATATTTTCCGAACAATTCCCAGGATTCGCAATCTAACCGAGCCTTTAGCTGAATATGTCGTGAAGACAGTCAATAAAACTCAAACAGCTATTTGTTACGATTATAAATCGCCAGATCAGAAAGTATTTAAAGAAGAATATGTCGAGTCTTTGAAGAGTAAAGGAGTGAAAACAAAGGAAATACCATGCGATTTTTCTTCGCCTACATTTGATCCTAATCAAGTAATTAATGAAGCTGTTAGTAGTGGAGCAGATAGTCTATTGTTAGCGCCTTCTGTTGCGCCTACTAATACAATTAACAAAGCGATGGAAGTAGCCAAAGCTAATCAAGTAGCTGGGTTAACCTTATTTGGTTCTACTACCCTGTATACTAATGAAGCTTTAAAATCTGGAGGAAGTAATGTTAACGGTTTAGTTTTGGCTACACCTTGGAGTCCGAAAGATTCATCTCCCCAAGCCCAAAATTTTGCTAAGGAAGCGCGTCAACTATGGAAAGCCGATGTTAACTGGCGCACTGCTACTGATTATGATGCTACTTTAGCTATCATTACAGGATTACAAAAAAAACCAACTCGCGCAGGATTGAAAAATGAGTTACGCCGTAAAGAATTTGTTGCACTTGGAGGCGCAAATGGAGATATAAAATTTGCACCAACAGGCGATCCCTTATCAAATAACATCATTTTACTAAAGGTACGACCCAGTAGGTCTAATCCGACAGGATACGATTTTATTCCTATTCAACCTTAAAAACAGATTAGTGATTTGGTGATTTTTGTGGCTGCGATCGCCTTGGCTGCTATCCTGTATGTCTTTCAACCATTAATAAAGTAGTTTCGTGATCGCCTAAATCCCACAAAGAACCGATCACACTTGTCGCCCCTGCTGCGATAAAAGGGCGCGATCACCCAATCTATACCATCTGCTGTAATTCGCCCTGTTGCACTCTCAGCACCACTCAAAACAACTAAATCAGGACTGAGCTTCATCTTCTATTTATCCAAGATTATCATGATGGTCTTAGGTATTTTTGCAGTTTATGGATCTGCGGTATAAGCGTTTTGGTAGCAGCGCTTAACCGCGATCCTGACAAGAGCGGTATATTAGTTCAACAATTTGAAAGACTCAAAAAATTTTTGAGAATTACTGTCTAATGTTGTCATCGACATTAACATATAACCCCGGTCTCCTACTATGTACAATTGACCCTTACCAGCAACAGTATTTTGATAGGTAAAGTTGAATTCAATACCGGGATGATCGTTTAGGGAAATGGTCTGTTTGTCCTTTACTTCAGCACCTGCACTGGGCAGTGCTATATCGATAATCGCTTCTAAGAAAACTTGTTTTAACTGATCGGGTATATTTCCAATTTCAGATGGTAGATCGTAGTAAGAAAGAGCATAATAGCCTTCTTCGCTTGTAGCAGTGAAGGTTTTTGCCACGCTTCCCTGAGAAATTTCTTCTGTTTTTTCAGAGGGATTATTAGGAAAAGAGACAGCAAAATCTTTTTGGGTAAACTCTTTCCAGTTGGTTTTTGCTACCAAAATAGATTGTGGCGTGATAGGTTGAATACCTATTGGCTTAGTAGGAAAACCTACTACTGGATTAGCAACAATGCTAACCAGAAAGGAAGCAGTGGTAGTTAATAATGTTAGATAGCTGTGTTTAGCTTTCATCATGGTTAAACTCATATTGATTTTTAAATTGTTCTATGCTGCCGCTCTAGGTGAAATGTGGCTCTTAGGCAAGGGTGAGAAGACTATGCGATTAAGAGCCGCGCACTATTATTAAGTGCGTTAGCGAAGCAAACCCGAAGGTATCACTCTTTTTTTCAGGGTGCTATTTGCTTATCTATATGCTCTGAATAATTTTTCTAAATATTTACAAAACTTTACTCTGTGCCTTGAAAAGTTTGGAGATAAGCCTCGTCAACTTCAAAAGATGGTGATTTTCCTGATGGTAAAGGGGGAAGTTGACGATTAAGTAATTCCATTACGCTATAAACAAAAAGCAAAGTTTCTATAACTTCAGTAAAATTACAAGATTGCTTGTAATAATTCATTTTTGCTTCAATCGCTTGGCTTTCTGCCCCAATTTTAGTGATTAGTTGTTGAATTTCTTGATGGTATGTCATAGTAATTCTCAAGCTGACATTGGGATATCGGCTACAACATCAGCTATTTATACAAATATTTACAAAACTTCATTGAGGCGATCGCATTGCTGGAGAAGGCAAAATTTGTGCAGGTGCAATGTCAGCCCTCTGGCTACCATACAGGAAATTTTAATGACAGGGGCAGGGGACTGTGATATTACTCAATCGGGGAAATTTGATTAATTTGAGGTTTTCTAAATTTGTGCCAATAATTGCGTAAAAACTTCGCGGCTAGACGTAAACTCTATAGCAAGTTAAATTCTGGATGCGAAACGCTCAATTTGCATCGTATCTCTATCGTCGCCTATTTGTACTTGCTTTTGTATCACATTAATCAATATTTGTCAAAACATGAAACCGATAATCGTTTTATTCACCATATTATTACTACTACCAACAAAAGCAATAGCAGTCAGCACCCAGAAAAGAGAACCGCAACCACAGCAAATTGCCCAAGTTGACTTGACAGCAAAACTGCGTTCTCTCGCGCAAGCTATTACAGTCAAAGTTACCACCAGCGATAATGGCGGTTCGGGTACTTTGATTGGAAAACTTGGACAAACTTATCTAGTTCTGACTAACGCCCATGTGGTGACAGGCGACAACTACCGCATCCAAACACCAGATGGGAAAACTCATCCCGCCCAAGTTGTCCCTAACACTCGTTTCCCCAATAATGACTTAAGTTTATTACAATTTCGCAGTAGCCAAAACTATAAAATTGCTCCCCTAACTAAGGTTTTGCAAGAAGATGAACAAGTATTGGCGGTGGGATATGACTCAGCAACAGCCAAGCTAGTAACAGCACCAGGTATTCTTCACCTGGTGATACCCGATCAACCCTTGAAAGGCGGTTATCAAATTGGATATACCAGCAATATTGTTCAAGGAATGAGTGGAGGTGCAATATTAAATGCTGCTGGGGAACTTATCGGGATAAATGGACGTGCAGCTTATCCGATTGTAAATAGTGGTTTTGTTTATCAAGACGGTTCTCCTTTAACTCCAGCAGAAATTCAAGATGCCAGAAAAGTGAGTTGGGGGATACCTGTGACAACATTTTTAGCACAGTTAAATCCCACAGTCGTATCAGCTTTGTCTATAGCCCAAGATGATGAAAAAATAGTAGATAACGCACAAAAATTTACTGGTTGGTTGGCAAAAGCAAGCGAACAAGCTAGACAAATCAGCGTGAGAATTGATGATTTAGGCGAGCCTAATAGTGGCGAAAGAAAGAATTTAAACGGTAACGGTTCAGGAATTATCATCGCCAAGCAAGGTAATACATACTATGTGTTAACTTGCGCTCATGTGGTCAAGTATGAAAATGTGAGAAAGTATGAAATCTTAGCCCCAGATGGTAAACGCTATCGGATAGATAATAGCAAGATTAAAAAGAACGAAGGCGTAGATTTAGCTGTAGTGCAGTTTACCAGTAGCACAAATTATCAAGTAGCAACCTTGGCAAATTATAACCCAAATAATGATGATTATATGTTTGTCGGAGGTTATCCCCAATTACGTAAACAAGATGACGATCCGAAATGGCGCTTTAATCCAGGTCAGATATTTGATAAAGAAGGGGGATTATTACAAACAAAAACTTATACTTTAGAAACAGAAAACCCTGGATTGTCAAAAACAAGAACCGCATTTGCGGAAGGATATGAATTAGTTTATACCAACATTACCTACGGTGGGATGAGCGGGGGAGCGGTTTTAGATAGCCTTGGGCGAGTAATAGGTATTCATGGTAGCGCGGAAGGAGACAAAGCAAGTGAGTCGCCTGAAATTCAACTAGGGTATAGTTTAGGCATTCCGGTGGCGACATTCATTGGTATAGCAGATCGTTTTAATGTAAATCCTCAATGGTTGCAACTCCAAAATTCTCCTGCTCCTCAAATCAGTAATGTAAATAAAGATTCTCTGGTAAAAGCATTATTAACAGTTGATGTACCTCAAGGAAACAAACCATCACAATGGATAGATCGAGGAAACCAACTGTGGCGGTTACGTCGATTTGATGAAGCAATAGCCGCTTTTGATCGAGCAATTAAGCTACAACCTACGTTTGTTCATTTAGCTTGGTATGGGCGGGGATTGGCGTTAGTAGAGCAGGGGAAATATGAAACAGTATTACTCGCTTGTAACCAATTAAACCAGCAAAACCGAGAATTGCCAGTAGCTCAAAAGAAATATGAAGAAGCACTAGTCGCTTTTGAAACAGCTATTAGCAAAGAACCATTATACTCTCCAGCTTTAAAAGCTCAAAATTTAGTGCTGAGACAGTTAAAGAAACTGGAGCGAGCATTAGTAGCGATCGAACAAGCAATTAAAATTCAACCAAAAGATGCGAACTTGTATAAGGAAAAAGCTGTAATTTTAGCAGAATCAAAAAACTATCCACAAGCAATTGCTGCGATGACAGCAGCGATTAATATCAGTCCTCTTGCTGCTTATTACATCAATTTGGGTAATATTTACTACGACCAAAAGCAGTGGAATCAAGCTATTGATAATTACAATAAAGCGATGACAATTAATCCTCAGTCTGCTTTTGCTTACATCAATCGGGGTAATGCTTACGCTAACAATCAACAGCCGGATCAAGCTATTGATGATTTCAATAGTGCCATTAAAATCAATAATCGCTTGGCTTTGGCTTACAACAATCGAGGTAATGTTTACGCCATAAAGCAGCAGTGGAATCAAGCTATTAAGGATTACGACAACGCAATTCAATACAATTCGCAGTATGCTGAGGCTTACAGTAATCGGGGTACTGTTTACTACAATCAGAAGCAGCTAGATCGAGCTATTAAGGATTACGATAACGCAATTCAATACAACTGTAAGTTTGCTGAGGCTTACAACAATCGGGGTAATGTTTACGCAGACCAGGGGCAATGGGATAAAGCTATTGCTGATTACACTAATGCGATCGCATACAAGGATAAGTATGCTGAAGCTTATTCTTATCGGGGTCAAGCCTACCATATTAGAGAAAACTATAGTGCAGCACTTTCCGACTACTCAAAAGCATCAGAAATTAATCAGAACTTAGCAATAGCTATCAATAATATCGGTTTGATTAAATATGAAATGGGAGAAACTGAAGCAGCTATTCAAAAATGGCAGAAAGCTGTTGAGATGGGGTATCCACAAGCAGAACCTCAATTAGCTTCAGCAGTGGCTTTATATACCAAAGGTGAATCAGATAAGGCTTTGCAAATAGCAGCAGAAGCTTTGAAGTTAAATAAGCAGTTTAAAGATGTGGCGTATCTCCAAAAAAATCTTTGGGGTAAGAGGTTAGTTGCAGATACTCAGAAGTTATTTGCTGATGCTAAGATGCAGGCAGTTTTAGCCGGACTTTAACGATAAACTGTTGTGTTTCGTTCATTTTATGTTTTAGGAAGGAGAAAAGGGAAGAGATTTTAATAACTTTTATTCTTTATTCCAAATGTACAAGCTTATTTGCGCGTTAGCTTACGACTTACGCATTTCAACAGTTTAATAAGTAATACAGGGTGCAGGAGGAGTAAATCTCTTTAACAAGAAAGCAACAGCACGTGAATATGAACTAATCATAAAATACAGTAAACTTGGTAATGAAAGGACTCTAAGTTAAATGACTCATCAACCAGGACAAAAAATCCAAAACGGACGTTATCAAATAAAAAATTCTCTGGGTGCGGGTTCATTTGGCTGTACTTATTTAGCAGAAGATCGCGATAACTCTGGGAAAATTGTGGTAATCAAACAGCTACTACCACAACCACTAACAGTGGCAGAAATTGTTAAAGACTGCTTTCGTCAGGAAGCATCAACAATGAAACGCTTAGGAGGCTATAAACAACAAATACCAAAAATCCTTGATGATTTTGAGGAAAATGAACAATTTTATCTCGTACAAGAATATATAGAAGGCAATGATCTAGAGAAAGAACTAAGATCTTATACTTTCAATGAACAAGAAGTTATCCAGATTTTGAATGATGTTTTACAAGTATTAGATTATGTTCATAGTCAGGGTGTCATCCATAGAGATATTAAACCTGCAAACTTAATTCGTCGTACTTCAGATAGCAAAATTGTTGTGATTGATTTTGGTGCAGTTAAAGAAGTGATGACATTAGCTCTTAACCCTGAAAATCAGACAATTTCTACCAAAATCATTGGTACACCTTGGTTTATGCCTCCTGAACAAGCAATGGGCAGACCACACTATGTCAGCGATATATATGCTTTAGGGATAACAGCTTATCGACTTTTAACAAAAAAAGCTCCAAAGGAAAATCAGCAAAATGACCCAATTCTTGATTGGAGTGGAGTTAAAGTTAGCCCCAAGTTAAAAAAAATTATTGAAAATATGACGCGCTATGATTTTGCCAAACGTTACCCATCGGCAAAAAAAGTGTTAGATCATCTAAATCACGATCCTAGTAATGGAGGATTGCTCAAAAAGTGCTTGTTAGCTTCTTCTGTAATATTTATCTGCTTACTTGCGAGAATAATTTATGTGAAAATTCAGTATGACAAAGCATCTGCATTACTTATAGAAGCTGTAAAATTACAAGATAGAGGAAACTTTCGATCCGCCATTAATAATAATCTGCAAGTCAAACAAATATATCCGCCTGCTGGTTTTCAGGTTGATGCTAATCTTTGTCATTTATACGGCAAAGTCGGTGAATTTCACACACAGATCGCTTATTGTCAAGTAGCAGTTCAGCAATCTCCTAATCATTCTAACAGTTGGAACAATTATGGGCTTGCACAACATTCGCGAGCTAAAAATACTAAAAAGCAAATAGATTATATAGCATCTCTTGCATCTTTTGACCAAGCTATTAAATTAGATTGTAATTTTCAGGCAACTGATCCAGAAGAGCAAAAAGAGGCTAATGAAAATTGTGGTTTAGATTTAATCAATAAAAGTGAAGTATTAGTAGATTTAAATAGATTTAATGAAGGAAATGACGTATTGAATCAATCTATCTCTAAATTGTATGGCAATAAAAAAGCATCTCATTTGCCTTATTATCATTTAGGAAAACTTAATACAAAGAAGAAATTATATCAGAAAGCTATTAATTATTTCCAGCAATGCCTGAAAATCAAACCCGACTTCAAACCAGCTAAAGAGGAAAGAGAAAGAGTTTTAAAGCTTTTGCAAGGTTAAATATTATTAGTATTATGTTTATAGAAAAAATGTAGAGACTTAGGAAGTAAAGTCTCTACAATGGTTATAAGTAAAACATTTTTTGGGAAAATGTTTATTAATAACAAAATATTTACCACCATTTGAGGGGGGAAATTGTGACGATAATTCTGCCATAGCCTCTGGTTCCTGGAGGTGGTTCTAACTTATTATAATCTGGGTTAACAACTTTCTTGATAACATTGGCGCTATCTTGAAAATCTTTTTTAAGCCAAAGCAGTTTGTTGTTTTTATCAACAAAGCAACCCTGTTGTTTGTTTTGAACTAAACAAACAACAACTTGACCTTGATGTGTATCTTGTGCCAAATACGAACTTGGCTTCTCATTGAAGTGAGTTTGGAGAACATTAGCTGCTGCATGACAATCAGCATTAATGTCTGACGAATCTATAAACTCAGATTTCCAGAAAATTATCTCTTTAATCTCTTTATCACCTGGCTTTTGTGCATTAGACGCAACAGTAGTTAATATCCCGCCCTTGTTAAGTTTACAGTCAAAAGAAAAGGGGGTTTGTGAACTATTATTACTAAAAGTTGGAGTAGCTGTAAGTGCGATCGCGCCAGCCGCTAAAATCAGTGACAAAGTTTTGCTAAATTTCATAAAAGTTTGACTCTTAGAATAGATGGGCATATAATACCCAATTATTAGCCATTAGCATAGTAATTTTATTCTTTATTAACATTGATTGCCATTTATTTAAACAATATCTTGTATAAAATGATACATAAGTTAAAATATTATTTACGGGCTGGCAGTTTTACTATCAGCTTATTTGTAGTTGCCAATCCGACGCTTGCCCAAATCATACCAGATCAAACTTTGCCAGTTAATTCTGTTGTCACCTCTCAAGGAAATATTAACTTAATTGAGGGAGGAACTAAAGCAGGAAATAACTTATTTCACAGCTTTCAACAATTTTCTGTTTTAACCGGAACTACAGCACATTTTCAAAATGAGCAGAGTATTCAGAACATTCTCACTAGAGTGACAGGAAACTCAATATCTCAGATTGATGGTTTACTGAAAGCTAATGGTAATGCTAACTTATTCTTAATCAATCCCAATGGGATTATTTTTGGTAACAATGCTGCTTTAGATATTGGCGGTTCATTTATAGCAAGTACGGCTAATAGTATCAAGTTTCCTGATGGCAATGAGTTTAGTGCTATAAATTCTCAAGCTACACCTATTTTAAGTGTAAATGTTCCTTTGGGGTTGCAATTTCCAGGGATACTAGGAAATATTATTAATCGTGCGGTTAATTTGCAAGTATTACCAGGAAAAACTTTAAGTTTAATTGGTGGAGATATCAGTTTAGAAAATGGTAACTTGACAGCAGCACAAGGAAGAATTGAAATTGGCAGTGTTGGCGCTAACAGTTTTGTAAGTTTAAACCCAATAACTAACGGTTGGAGTTTGGGATATAACGGCGTAAATAACTTTGGGAATATCCAACTTCTATCAGCGTCTACAGTTAGTGCAAGCGGTGAAGGTGGCGGTAATATTCAAGTGCAAGGCGGACAAGTGGCGCTGACTGATAGTTCCAAAATTGTTGCTGATACGACAGGAAATCAAACTGGGGGAGAAATATTTGTTAGTGCCAAAGATTTAACTGTTACCAACGGCTCAAAAATTTCTGTAGAAACTTCTAATACTGGAAATGCGGGTAAAATTAATATTCAAGCTGAATTGGTAGAAGTAAGTAATGCTTCAGCTAACGGTCAAGAATTTAGCACAATTGCGGCGACATCAAGAGGTAGCGGAGATTCTGGGAGTATTACAATTAATACTAATCGTTTGAGTGCTAAAGATGGTGGTGATATTTCCGTAACAACATTTAATGCAGGCAAAGGGGGAAACTTAACAGTTAATGCTAATGAGTCGGTAGAATTAATAGGCGATCGCATTAGTCCAGATGGTAAAACGTTTAGTCGTAGTGGTTTATTTGCAGCTACCGAAGGAACAGAAGCTGGGGGAAATTTAACTATTACTACCCCAAGATTAGTAGTTAAAGATGGAGCAAGGGTTTCAGTTTCTACTCGCGGTAGAGGAGAAAATGGTAAACCTGGAGGTAAGGGCGGTAACTTGACTGTTTTTGCTCCAGGTGGTGTGGTAGAACTGAGTGGTACGAGTAGTGATGGTCTGTTTGACAGTGGTTTATTTGCCTTATCGGGAGAAGACAGACCAACTCTTAATGCAAAGGACGCTACAGGCGACGGTGGAAACTTACGAATAGAAACTCAACAATTGTTAATTCGTAATGGTTCCCAAGTATCTGCTGCTACTGCGGGAACAGGTAAGGGAGGAAATATTACTGTAATAGCGGATGCTATAGAAGTAACAGGTGCATCAGCTATTAATCAAAGGTTTAGCACCTTAGCAGCTAGTTCTCGTGGTGCAGGTGATTCTGGAAATATTTCCATTAATACCAGAGTTTTAAAAGTAACTGAAGGGGCAGATGTTTCAGTAACCGCTTTTGGTACGGGTAGTTCAGGAGAAATCAACGTCGGCGCATCTGAGTTAGTAGAATTAAATGGCGCTGTTAGTTTAGATGGTACAAACTTTAGTCGTAGTGGTTTATTTGCAGCTACCGAAGGAACCAAACCTGGGGGAAACTTAACTATTACCACGCTTAAATTAGTTGTGCAAGATGGGGCAAGAGTATCAGTTTCTACTCGCGGGCGGGGGGAGAATGGTATTCCAGGAGGTAGAGGCGGTAATTTAATTATTCAAGCTGCTAATGGAGTAGTAGAGTTAAGTGGAACCAGTACCGATGGTAAATTTCCCAGTGGTTTATTTGCCTTATCTGGAGAAAATAGACCAAATATCAATGCGAATGAAGCTACAGGCGACGGGGGCGACTTAAGTATTGAAACAAAACAATTAATTATTAGGGATGGGGCGCAAGTTTCTACCGAGACAGCAGGGGCAGGCAAAAGTGGAAATATCAATATTGTAGCGGATGCGATCGCAATTTCTGGTAGATCTAATCAAAGTTTCAGTACCTTAGCAGCTACTTCTAGAAGTACAGGTGATTCCGGTAACATTACAATTAACACCAATAAGTTACAAGTTACAAACGGCGCAGATGTATCCGTAACAGCTTTTGGGACAGGTCGTTCGGGAGAACTATTAGTTACTGCATCTGATTCTATAGAATTAATTGGCGCTGGCGCTATTCCCAATAGTAATATCTTTAGTCGGAGCGGTTTATTTGCAGCTACTGAAGGTACTAAAGATGGTGGTTCTTTAACCATTAATACAGCAAGGTTGGTAATTAAAGATGGAGCGAGAATTTCTGTATCTACTCGCGGGAAAGGTGATAATAATACTCCAGGGGGACGGGGCGGTAACTTAATTATCAATGCTTCTGATGCTGTGGAACTAAGCGGTTTTGGTGAAGTGCAAGTATTACGAAATAATCAACTAGAAACACTGAGATTTGATAGTGGTTTATTTGCATTATCTGGAGAACCAAGACCGAATATTGCAGAAAATGAAGCTACAGGTGCAGGTGGAGACTTACAAATTAAAACAGGGTTGTTAAATATCCTCAATAATGCAGAAGTATCAGCTAGTGCTAGAGGTTCTGGGGTTGCTGGTAACTTAGATGTTGAAGCGCGTAATATTAAACTACAAGACGGTTCCATTACAGGTGCAACAGTAGGTGGTAATGGTGCAAACATCAATTTGCAAGTTCAAAACTCATTGCAGTTGCGGGGAAACTCAGAAATATCTACAACAGCAGGTACAAGTGGTAATGGTGGAAATATCACAATTAACGCAGATACATTAGCGGTTTTACAAAATAGTAGTATTCGCGCAGATGCAGGTATTCAGGGAGGCAAAGTTCAAATTACTACTCAAGGACTATTTGGACTTCCAGGGACAATAACAGCGAGTTCTGCACTAGGCACAGAATTTAACGGGGTTGTAGACATCACCACACCAGATGTCACCACCAGTCAAAATTTAATAGATATTCCCCAAAATTTCCTCAACCCAGACAATCAAGTAGCGCAAGCGTGTACAGGTGAACGAGGAGAAAACAAAAATCAATTTTTCATTACTGGACGCGGTGGACTACCGCCAACTCCTACCGAACCACTGAGTAGTAACGCCGACAGTTTTACCACACTCACAGCAGTTAGAAACTTACCTAAAGATAATACCACACCCCAATTACCTCGACCCGCAACAGGATTCGGAATTAACTCTCAAGGTGAAATAATCTTAACAGCTAATGCCACCAACGCGGGAGCCGTCCTAGTAGGAATGCGAGACTGCAAATAGCAAATTCCTTTGCGCTCCTTTGCGTTAAAAAAAAAGATTATTTTCACCGTTAGAAATTATGAACTATCTCCTAATAACCTCGCTCATATTATTAATCATAAATGGAATAACCTTATCAGTGCGATCGCAAAATATCCCCCAAAATCAAAATATAATTCCCCCCACACCTAACCCAACCCGAACGCCTCCCCCCCTGCTTTCTCCAGAACAACTGCTAGAAATATCACCGACAGCACCAACAACCCCCGAACAAATTCAGAATCTTCCTGGAAAAATTCAAGTTAACCGTTTTGATTTTATCGGTAATACACCAGAAAATTTTAGTCAAGAAAAGTTACGTCAAGAACTAGAAGGATTTACCGATAAAGAAATCACTTTTCCACAACTACTGCAAGCTGCTTCTCAAATTACCAATCTTTATATCCGAGAAGGATATATTACTTCTGGTGCATATATACCCGAACAAACTATTACAGGAGGTGTAGTTAAAATTCAGATTGTTGAAGGTAGTTTACAAGACATTCGCATTACTAGAGAGGTAACAAGCTCTAAGCTACTGAACGATCGTTATGTGCGATCGCGTTTAAATTTAGCTACCTCCAAACCTCTAAATATCAACCGTTTGCAAGAAGCTTTGCAACTACTGCAACAAGATCCTCTCATTGCTAAACTATCAGCAGAACTATCCGCAGGCACAATACCTGGGACAAATTTACTTACAGTTAAGATTTTTGAAGCTAATCCTAACAGCATTAACATCATTGCAGATAATAGCAGAAACCCCAGCGTTGGCAGCTTTAGGCGTGGTTTAGAATTTCAACGAGCTAATTTATTAGGTATAGGCGATAAATTAAATATTGCTTATGACAATACCGATGGTAGTAACGCCATAAATACCAGCTACACCATACCAATTAATCCCCGCAATGGTACTATCAGTTTTAACTATAGCAACACTGGCAGTAATATTATTGAACCACCATTCAACGAATTAGATATTGATGCTAATTCCCGCAACTATGAAATTACCCTACGTCAACCAATAGCGCAAAATGCCAATCAGAATTTTACTCAAGAAATTGCACTTGGTTTAACCTTAGCGCGTCGAGAAAGTGATACTTCTGTTGCAGGTGTAGGTTATCCTATTTCGTTAGGAGCAGATACTCAAGGAAATACCCGTATTTCCGCGTTACGTTTCTTTCAAGAGTGGACGCGCAGCAGTTTGCAACAAGTATTTGTAACGCGATCGCAATTTAGTTTAGGAGTGGGTGCATTAGATGCCACAATTAACAATCAAGATCCTGACAGTCGCTTTTTAGCATGGCGCGGACAATTTCTGTGGTTGCGTTTACTTAATTTTCAAACAAATCAACCAAGAGTTGCGCGCAGATTTTTATTGCGTACTGATGTGCAACTAGCTAATCAAGAGCTTGTACCTTTAGAACAGTTTACATTAGGCGGGATTTTTAGTGTACGCGGATACCGTCAGGATGCTTTATTTAGCGATAATGGAGTTTTTCTTTCAGGAGAGTTACAATTACCCATTTATAGTACAAATAATCAACAAAATATTTTGCAGCTTATCCCATTCGTGGACATGGGTACTGTTTGGAATAGCTCTAGTAGAGATGCTCCCAATACTAACACATTAGCCTCACTTGGTTTAGGGTTACAGTTACAGGTAAATGAAAACTTTACTGCTCGTTTAGATTATGGCATTCCTTTAGTTAATCTTGATTCCAGGGAAAGAACATGGCAAGAACAAGGTTTATATTTTTCTCTAAGATACAATCCATTTTAAATTTAAAAAGATTTCCGCGTCAGCAGCGCCAGAAATGGGTAGCGATATTTTTGGCATTATTAACATTTATATCTGCTTTAACTATTCCAGCTTTGTTGCCCGATAGAGTTATTGCTAAAGAAAGCCAAATACAACAATCTTATTTATTAATTGCTGAAGCTAGCAAAGCTTTAGAATTAGAACAGCATGGTCAAGAATATTACAATACTGGTAGATTTGCGGAAGCTGCTCAAGCTTGGCAAACAGCAGCAGATGCTTATGAAAAAGATGGAGATGGTAAAGCTAGGAACTTGATTAATAAAGCTAAAGCTTTGCAATCTTTAGGACTATATTCTGATGCTTGCAATACCTTACTGCCAGCATTAGGTATTGATAAATATGATTGTGCCACATTAATAAAACTAAATAAAGTTAATTCTTATGAGGCTAAAAATCCTCAAAGTTTTCAAGATTCAACAATGTGTGAAATAACAGAAGCAAGATTTAAGTTTTGGGCAAAATATCCCAAAAATATTACACTTATTAAACAAATCTACACCCCATTTAATAATTTAAATAAAGTAATAAGTTTGCGTCGTCTAGGTGAGCTTTTTCAACGCTTAGATGATTTAAATTTAGCTCAAGTATTTTTAGAATTAAGTAAAAGCACTGCCGAGCAATATCCCGAAGAAAAAAGTGCTACACTGCTGAGTTTAGCTAATGCGGAAAGAGCTAAAATTACTAAAATGAGAAATAAGTTAAATTACGAAACAACAACTTCTCAATTAATCCAAGTAAAAGATTGTCAAACTCCGTTAAAAATTTATGAGTCAGTTTTCAGCAAATATCAAGAAGCTGCCCAACTATCAACCAATAAAATCGTGCAAATTCAAGCAAAACTTAATGAATTGAGTTTGCTATTAGATATACAAGAATGGTCTGATGAACAAGTAGCTATCAGTAATTATCAAAATAAATGGCCTGATTTTTTTACAACATTATTAAATAAGCGTTTGCAGGAAAGTATAAAAATATTGCCAAAAAATAAATTTAGTTTAATAAATTCATTGCCTAGTCGGGATATCGTTGAAACAGAAATTAATCTAGCATATACTTTAATGAGATTAAAAGATAGACTAAAACAACCACAAATTGCTGAAATTTTAGCCGATGCTATTAAAAAGTCTCGCCAATTAGAAGATAAATATGCTGAATCTGAAGCTTTAAGCAATCTCGCTAGGCTATACGAACTACAAGTATCAAAAAAAGCTCAACTAGCAGAACAAGATAAACTGTATCTAGCTCAAGCAAAAAATTTAATTGAGCAAGCTTTAAATTTATCAGATAACACTAAAATTGATAATCGTCAAATATTATATCGTCATAGACATCA
This sequence comes from Oculatellaceae cyanobacterium, assembly GCA_036702875.1. Taxonomy (GTDB): domain Bacteria; phylum Cyanobacteriota; class Cyanobacteriia; order Cyanobacteriales; family PCC-9333; genus Crinalium. Next base: position 25,754 of record DATNQB010000055.1, read on the forward strand.
GCTAGGGCGTATCCTAAAAGCTGAAGGAAATATTCAAGCAGCTATTGCGTCTTATGCTGAAGCATGGAATATCCTGCAATCACTCCGCGCCGATTTAGTTAGTAATACTGATAATCAATTTTACTTTCGGCGCGAGGTAGAACCCATTTACCGCGAATTTATTGATTTATTATTACAAGCTGAAGATCGGCAAATTGATGTATCTCAATTGGTATTATTAAATAATGATTCAGTAGTAGATCAACCTGTAAAAACAAAAGCTGTTGAAAATACTTCAGCTTCCTATCTAGCTCGTTTTGTCATGGAATCTCTGCAATTAGCAGAGCTAGATAACTTTCTACAAGAGCCTTGCTCTCCAGCATTAGTAAAACCAGTTCAAATTGATAATATTGACCCCAAAGCAGCAGTTATTTATCCAATTATTTTAGAAGATCGTTTAGAAGTTATTGTTTCTATGTCTGGACAACCAAGTAGACATTGGACAGCTAAAGTAAACCAGGGGGAAGTTAAGGAAACTTTAGATAATTTAGCTCGCCTGCTATCAAGTAATGAATCAGAATTAAAAACAATAAAAACCATTTCTCAAAAGATATATAATTGGTTAATTAAACCGGAGTTAGTCAAGCAGTTAGATCGAGGACAAATTAATACTTTAGTATTTGTACTAGATCGCCCTTTTCAAAAAATTCCCATAGCGGCTCTTTTTGATGGTAAAAAGTATTTAATAGAAAAGTATAATGTAGTTTTAAATATAGGTCAGCAGATTACACAGCCAAAACGATTAAAAGAGTTTAGAATTTTAGCTGCTGAGTTGAAACAAGCGCGGATTCTAGATGAATATGATTTCCCAAAGCTCGAAAATAAAGAAGTAAGCAGCATCGAGGACTTAGCTAAAAACTTAGCTCTACCTCTGGATAAAATCCCTAATAATGACTTTACTAAGAAAATATTAACAGAAAAGATAAAATTTGCTCCCGCTATAGTACACATAGCCACTCATGGTATTTTCAGTTCTAACCCTGATAAAACATTTATTGTTACCAAAGATAGCACTATTAATATTAATGATTTTGACGATGTATTTAATCCCAAAAATAAAATTAGGAAAGAACCAATTGAATTACTGGTTTTTAGTGCCTGTAAAACAGCTTCAGGAGATGATAAAGCTGCTTTAGGTATGGCTGGAGTGGCGCTGAAATCAGGGGCAAATAGTACTATCGGTAGTTTATGGCTTGTATCAGATGAAGCGACTGGTGAGCTAATGACAGAATTTTACAATAATTTAATTCAGAAAAAGATAAATAGAGCAGAAGCAATTAAAAAAGCTCAAATTTCTTTACTTAAAGATAATAAATACAACCATCCGTATTACTGGGCAGCTTTTGTCTTAGTAGGTAATTGGTTATAAGTAATATAGGAGGAGGGAGGTAAGAGTGTTTTATTTTACGCGATCGCACACTTTAAAAGCTTTTTTTTTCAATCTGCTTAATAATTTGCTCAACTCTTTCAGCTTTCTGGGAATTTCCAGTATCTTTAAAAAGAATAGCTGCCATTTTAAACTTATTCAAAGCTGCTGGCGTATTTCCCCGGCTTAATAAACTATTGGCTTCAGCAAAATATTTATCTGCTGACTTTTCTTTTTCTCTTATAAGAGAACTCCCTAACTTCGTAATGCTGTCTTGATTCTGTACTATGGAAAGATTTGTTAAAGCATATACAGAAGTTTCTAACTTTTGTACCTGCTGGAAATTGCTAGCTGCTAATGAATAATTAGCCTGTTTTAATTCATCTATTCCCTGAGAATGATAAAGCGCGATCGCACTCTTTAAATCCGCAATTTTCTGCGGTTCCTCGGTTTGAACTAAAGCTCGTTGATGATAAGCTTGAGCGTAGTTAAAATTGATTTTAATTGCTTGATTAAAATCTGCAATTGCTTGACTTCTATTGTCTGCAACCCAACGTAAAGCTTTGTTCACGTCGCAAACAATTATAGAAGTATTAGAAGGATTGCGATCGCACCCTGGTACAATCCCACCACGAGTTAACGGTTTGCCCCCTACATATTGAGCATAAACTAAGCCTCGGTAATAATAACCTACAGCTAATTGCGGCTGTTTTTCAACTACCCGATCAAATTTTTCTAAAGCTGATTGATAGTTTTCTGCATCAAATTCGTTCTTACCTCGTTGTAATAACAAGGTAGTTTCTGAATCTACTTGCGATTTTGTTGGTAAAGCTTCAGCGTTAATAGGTAAAGAAATTACTCCCCAGACGCTAATAACTCCCGTGCAATAAATTAAATTTTTCAAACAAAATAATTTACGCATTTTAACTTCTTGGATGTAATTAAACATGGGCTATCATAATATTAATAATTCCACTTATCATCATAAGATGCTAGTTAAAAACCAGCATTTTAAAATTATTTAATTTTGTTCAGAACAAATATCTGCTTGAGACTCACCAAAGTTTTGATGAGTTGCAAAATAATCCCGCAACCATGCACAACCGCGCTTTTGCATCTCTTTTAGATCCAAATCCCAGATAATGACGTTATTATTGTTATCAGTAGATGCGATCGCCAATCCATCAGGACTAAAACTAACATCTAAAACCTCCTCTTTATGTCCTGTAAGTGCTTGCAATTGTTCCCCCTGTACACTCCATAAATAAACTACTTTGTCATCGCTAGCAGTTGCTACAACTTGACTATCAGGGCTAAAACTAACACTATTAATGCCCCCAGAATGCTGGAGAGTTTGTAATAACTTACCATCACGGCTCCAAAGTTTTACTATTTTATCGACGCTAGCTGTTGCTAACACCTTATTATCAGGGCTAAAACTAACATCTAAAACCTCAGCTTGATGCCCTTGCAGAGTATGTAATAACTTACCATCACGACTCCAAAGTTTCACAGTTTTATCGGCACTAGATGTTGCCAGAATCTTACCATCAGGACTAAAATTCAGAGATAAAATTTTGTCTTGATGTCCTTGTACAGTATTTAATAACTTACCTTTAATACTCCAAACTCTGACTATATTATCCGTACCAGCAGTAGCAATAGTTTCGCCATCAGGACTTAAGCTAAAACGGGTAGTGGAGTTAACTACTTTGTTGAAATTATCAGCATTCCCCAAATTTGACAGCCATCCAGTTTGATTATTACTACCTTGTAACCTGCCATCCACACTCCAAAACTTGAGATGATTGCCAACATCTACCGTCACCAAAGTTTTATTATCCGCAGTAAAACTTAATTGGATAATTTCTTGAGTGTGTCCAGGGAAAGTTCTTTGCAACTGACTTTCATTATGTATAAGTGTAATCTTTCCATCCAGACTACCTAAAGCCAACATTTGACCATCACGACTGAAACTAACGCTAGTCCCTTGTAAATAAATTGGTTGAATATTATTTAAATTCCAAAGTTTAATTGTTTTATCTACACTGGCACTTGCTAAAGTTTTACCATCGGAACTAAAACTCACTTCCAACACCACATCCTTATGTCCTTGAAACGTGGAAATTGCTTTTTTATTGCCAACGCGCCACAGTTTTACTGTCTTATCCATACTAGCGGAAGCGATGAATTTACTGTCAGGACTAAAAGCAACGTGCAAAACTTGACCTGAATGCCCTTCAAAAGTTTGCAACAGCTTTCCATCCAACTTCCAAAGCTTAACTTTATTATCTTTACTACCAGAAGCAAGCAGTTGACCGTTAGGACTAAAAGCAATGCTTAAAATGGCATCGTCTCCCTGAAAAGTTTTTAAGAGTTTGCCTTCAAGATTCCATAATTTAAGAGTTTTATCTCTACTACCCGTAGCAATTGTGTTACCATTGGGGCTAAAACTGACACTTTCTATTAAACTTGAATGCCCAGAAAATGATTTAATCATTTCCCCCGATGTATTCCAAAGTTTAATTGTTCCTTTTTTATCCCCCGTAACGACTATTTTACCATTAGGACTTAAGGAAAAAGCGGATAAGCGATCGCTATCAGCAATACTAATAAAAGAATAAGACTCAAAAAGGTTAGTTTGGGGATTATACCGCCACAAATTAATTTTATTATCATGGCTAGCGGCAGCTAATATCTTGCCGTTGTTAGCAAAACTTACACTGAAAACAGAACCTTTTAGGGGCAAAGTTTGCAACAACTTGCCATTGCGCTGCCAAATCTTAATAGTATCATCGTAACTTCCAGAAGCAATAAATTGATTGCCAGGGCTAAAAGCAATACTACTAACTATATCATTATGTTTTTCTAAACTGTTTTGCTCTTGAATATTATCAATAATCTCTTCCAAGGTTGTTGACAATAATGTTTTGGTTTCTGATTTAACATTAGAAGTGCGATTAACTTGAGCAACGGCTGTTAAAATTGTCTTGAGTGCTTTAATCTGTTGATTTGATTTAAACAATTCTCTTGCCGAAACAGTCAAAACTTTTAGCTCATTATTTTGGGCTAACTGGCGTTGAAATTCCGCTTGTTGCCATTGCCATGCCACTATTGCTAACCAGGTTAAAGTAACAAATAAACCTGCTGTTAATCCCGTAATAGTTAACTGGCGGAAACGTTCTTTTTGTTTGTGTTCTCTATCACGCAGTTCTAAACTTAAATTAATAAATAATTGCTCAGATAAACTAATTTGCTCAAACCTTTGTTGTAACCAATCTTCTGCAATTGCTAAAGTCTTTCCGCGCAGAAGTGCTTCTTCATCTTTATCGCTATTTTCCCATTGTCGTATTGCTGCCCGCAATTGTTCTTGCCAACGGCGAAATTCTCTATCTAACTGTAGCCATTGTTGGAGTCGCTGCCAATTTTTAATCAGCGTTTCATGGATGATTTCTACAGATTCTACATTAGTTATATGATTGCGATTAGTTACTACCAAGCGACTTGCAGCCAAGCGCGTCACCAAGTCCCAATTTTCTACCCCCACTTCATCGCGCTTTGCTAAACGGCGAGTATCTTCCGCTTCTTCTTGGGGTTGTATTAATTGCAAAAATATTTGCTGTGCCTTTGCCCTATCTTGATCATTTAACTGAGCATAAATACTTTCTGCATAATTTGCCAATGCTTGATCGAGTCCGCCTATGTCATCATAAGCATTATGAGTTAAGTATCCCTGTTGTTGTTGCTCCCATAATTGAGATAAAGCAAACTGCAATAAAGGTAAATGATTTGGTGAATTTAATACTGAAGATAATAAGCGATCGCTCAACCCTTTTTCTAGTTGAACGCCCATATTAGCAGCAGGTACTTCAATAGCACTGTGCAACTCCTGTGCCGTCATCGGTGCTAAATTAAACTGAGCATTGTGCAACGCATCGGCAAGGGGACGATAAGATAAGGCATAACTATAGAAGTCAGCCCGCAATGTTAAGACTAAAGTAAATAAAGGTGCATTGTGAACGGCATTAAGTAAATTATCTAGAAAGCATAGCCGTTCTTGAGCATCTGCACATTGGGTATATAATTCTTCAAATTGATCTGCAACTAATAATATATGCGATCGCCTTGAAGTTGCATTGAAATTAGCGATAATATTTTCTAAAGTGCGAGTACCTTCGCGCAACTCAACTTCCAATTCTAACTCTGCAAAGCGTCGTTGCTGGCTGTCTGTTTCTGCACTTCTCGCAATACCTGCCGCCATCAACGCAACTGCTAAAGACTCAAAAGGGTTATTTCCAGGGCGAAAAGTCACCACGCGCCACTCATGGCTTTTCTTCAAATAAGGAATTAACCCCGCAAACACCACCGAAGATTTTCCACTACCAGATGCACCAATAACCGCGACAAAGGATTTTTGCTTCACCGCCATGACTAACTGTTGAGTAAATTCCTCTCGTCCATAAAAATCCGGTGCATCTTCTTCTCTAAAAGCAGCTAAACCGCGATAGGGACAACGGAAAATCGCCCCTAAACTTTGCCAAGTTGGAGGTACTTCTAAGAAATTTTGAATAATCACAGGTAGCCAACTTGCACAAGGATATTCATGTTCCCAAGCTTGTAACTTTTTCCTAGCAATACCCACAGCTTGATAAAGAGAAGTTCCGCCAGTGAATTCTGCTAAAAAATACTTTAAAAACTCTTGCGCCACCTTGTCTGGTACAGGTTCGCGCATCACAATTACCTGCGGAATATGCAAACTTTCTAACTCCGCCGCCAAACCCAAACCATCGCAAGAATTGAAAAACGCTATTTGCAAACCTTGTTGAACAGCCGTTTGCAATCCATAGCGTAACTCATCTAAAGTTAAACTATCGTTTTGGTTAAGAAAAATTCGTCCTGAATTGCCTTCAGTTTGGCTATGTCCAGAAAAGAATAAAATATCCCAACCCTGCTTATCCCACAAATATTCGTTTAATTCTTGCCTTGACGGTTCCACTAAAAAAACCTTTTCTCCCGAACTACAATATTGTTTTAATAGCTTTTCATCTTCAGCAACTTGTATGCCTTCACTATTCCCTAAAACGATTAAAATTCGGACATTGGGGCGATAACTTCTTTTTATTCTTTGAGCAGTTAATCCACTTAAAGCCACTTCTGCATCAGGATGATTTTGACAGATATCCCAAAGATACCAAGGAAGTTTACGAACTTCTGGGTCTTCAGAGCGAATAATTACCCGCACTGGTTCATCAGGGATTAACTGGCTTAAACATTTCTCTTTAATAGTTCTAAATTCTTCAAATTGTAACCAGTCATAAAAGTTTTGAGATAAAATTTTAGCATTTTCTTGGCATTGTTCCTTGAGAGAATATAGTTGCACATTTCTCACCCCATTTTTAATTTTGATGCGAGAATTGCCATCTAAACTGCGATAGCTGTTACACCAAGATTGATAGGATTTGATTAATAAAGGTGCTGGTGGTAAACTTCCCCGTTCTTCTATTAATAAGCTTTGATTGTCGTTAATTTCAGCAGTTACCTGAAAACCTGTTGTTAAACTTCCATCTAATTTTAGGCTAATTAATTTATTCATGTTTCGTAATAGGGAATAGCAATAATAAATCGAGCAAAAAAAATAATTATTACATCTGTGTATGCGCTACGCGCAGGCTTCGCCAACATCTGTGGATATCTGTGGTTAATTATCCCACATCATCTATTATGAAACATTGTTGGGTTGCGCTGCGCTTAACCCAACCTACTAACTAACTAATTCTTACATCTGTGTTAATCTGTGTGCATCTGTGGACATCTGTGGTTAATTATCCAACACAAAATCCTGCCGAACATTCACCTCATCATAACCAACAATAACACTAAACTTTTCTCCCAATTCCGCACTCAACTCTAATTGAATCCAATTATCTCCTGAGCGAGAAATTGCTTGATCTAAAACTTCTCCCGACTCATCGCTGACAATTAATTTTATCCCCTCAACTAAACTTAAATTCTCTGTTGGGTACAATTGAATTAAAACTTCCACCTCCTGATTAAATTGTGAAGTAAGCTTGACAACCAAAGCTACTGATAAATTATCAACCAGCATTCCTAAATTGATTTTTTTACCTCTGGTGACACTTACTTGTTTTTTAAAAGCTACCCCTAATTGCAAAGGATTTAATAGTTGATCTATAGTTTCCCAACCTGTAGAAATTATCCCATCAAACCATTTACCTAAATTTACCAGTTCAGATTCTTTACTGGGTGTAACTACTTCATTGGTTTTGGGTTCTAATTCGCTGAGATATATCAATAAATCTTCTACAGATTGTAAATCATTTAAAGATACTTCCGCAGCAGCAGTTGAGGTAAACCCTAAAATATTAGCTGATTTCAAATCTTCGCTTAATTGCACAGCAACGTAGCCAATTCTATCTAATAATACTTCGGCGGGAATTTCTAGATGATTGGCGTTTGGTAAAACCGGACGGCATTCAATTCTACCTATATCAGTCAGATTTAAGTCAGCGATATTCATTAATTTTACCATGACTGGATTATAACTATCGCTGTGAAGCCTATCGGTATTAAATCCCAAGCAACGCAAGTAATGCTCTACCGCGTATACTGCTAAGGTATTGAGATAAACTTGTTTTTTCTTGATGGGATTTGATAAATCATTACTAATTTCTTGAGCTAAAGAATGCGCGGTAAATGATAAGGGAATTGTTACGCTATCAGTTGCAGGTTGACTATTCATTGTTAATACTTCCATGATTGATGCTGAGAAAATTAAGTTTTGTGGAGATGTTGGTTAATTAGTTACATCTATAAGTATTTCTGTATATCAGGCAGAACTTTACGCAAACTGCGCTGGTAAAAACTGGATACGGTTGATAAGGAAATATCTAATTCATCTGATATTTCTTGCCATGTTTTTCCGGCTAAGATTTTTAATAGGAGAATTTTTAAGTTAATATGAGGATGACTGGAAATAATCTGTTTAGATAAAAGTTTATTGGAGTCGTTTTCAATTATTTCTCTTAATTGTTGTTCTTCGGAGGAAAGACTTTGCTGGTCAATAGTTTCTTGGTCAAAATCTGTTAAAGGGATGATTTTTGGTAACTCTTGGTTTTTAGGGATGTTGGTAACACCTCTTTTTTGAGATTTCTTGTATAAATCCGAAAACCGCCAGCCAAAGATTTGATTTACCCAAGCCATAACAGGATATTCTGGTTTATAAGTATGAAGATTTTCGCAAATTTCTAACAATGTTTGCTGTAAAGCTTCGTTATAAAAGTCTTGGTAGTTAGGAATTGTCAGCCAGTTGCTTTGTTTGCTGAGTTTTCCTGACTCTTGAATGGCTTTTATTAGTCTATTTAATGCCAGTCGCTGTTGTATACTTCTTTTTGGGTGTTCTTTCGCTTCTGCTATCAGTTGTTGTAATTGTTGGTTTAAAGTATCCTCAGATTCATTACCCATTTACATCTCCTGTCTCATCCCTGTTTAAGTCGCTTCTATTTGTATATCTTTCTGGATGAGAGGGTTTTACGCAAACTTGTGATATTTTTTTAAATTCTGTAGCGATCGCACTATGTGTTAGTCTCATCTCAGTAGATGTGCGATCGCCAATATGTTAGTCTCATCTCAGTAGAGTATGCGCGATCGCCAATGTGTTAGTCTCAACTCAGTAGAGGATGTGCGATCGCAACTCCTGTCATATCTGCGTTACTTCATTTACTCCGGCTGAATCACTACCCTTGCAACTGTTGTAACTTCCCAATAACCCATTCATAAAGCTGTGTATTTCCCTGTTGCTGAGACAATGTTGCAGCAGTTTGCAAGTCTGCGATCGCTTTCTGTTTGTCTGCCATCTGTTCGTAAACAAGTCCCCGATTGTTGTAGGCGTTGGCATACTCAGGATTGATTCGGATAGCTTGGTTATAATCGGCTAGAGCTAAATCCCATTTTTTCTGCTCTAAGTAAAAATTCCCCCGATTGTTGTAAGCCTTTGCATACTCAGGATTGATTCGGATAGCTTGGTTATAATCGGCTAGAGCTAAATCCCATTTTTTCTGCTCGAAGTAAAGAACCCCCCGATTGAGAAAAGCTTGTGCTAACTCAGGATTGAGTTGGAGAGCTTGGTTGTAATCGGCTAGAGCTAAATCCCATTTTTCCTGCTGGAAGTAAAGAATCCCCCGATTGGTGTAAGCTGGTGCAAGCTTATCATTGATTCGGATAGCTTGGTTATAATCGGCTAGAGCTAAATCCCATTTTTTCTGCTGGAAGTAAAGAAACCCCCGATTGTTGTAAGCGTTAGCAAGCTTATCATTGATTTGGATTGCAGTACGGTAATCAGCAATAGCTAATTCCCATTTTTCCTGATCAGAGTACTGGTCAGAGTAAATAACTCCCCCCCGATTGTAATAAGCATACTTAGGATTGATTTGGATTGCAGTATTGAAATCAGCAATAGCTAAATCCCATTTTTCCTTACTATCGTAAACAAGCCCCCGATTGAGGTAAGTATCGGCATACTTAGGATTGATTTGGATTGCAGTATTGTAATCAGCAAGTGCTAATTCCCATTTTTCCTGGTTATAGTAAACAACCCCCCGATTGTTGTAAGCACCAGCATACTTAGGATTGATTTGGATTGCAGTATTGTAATCAGCAAGTGCTAATTCCCATTTTTTCTGCTCAGAGTAAAGACTCCCCCGATTGTAATAAGCATAAGCATACTTAGGATTGATTCGGATGGCAGTATTGTAATCAGCAATAGCTAAATCCCATTTTTCCTGGGCTTTGTAAACATCCCCCCGACCTATGTAAGCATAAGCATCTTTAGAATTGATTTTGATGGCAGTATTGTAATCAGCAATAGCTAAATCCCATTTTTCCTGAGCAGAGTAAAGAACCCCACGACCTATGTAAGCATAAGCATACTTAGGATTGATTTTGATGGCAGTATTGTAATCAGCAATAGCTAAATCCCATTTTTCCTGCTCAAAGTAAAAAACCCCCCGATTGTTGTAAGCATAAGCATACTTAGGATTGATTTGGATTGCAGTATTGTAATCAGCAAGTGCTAATTCCCATTTTTCCTGGGCTTTGTAAACATCCCCCCGACCTATGTAAGCATAAGCATCTTTAGAATTGATTTTGATGGCAGTATTAAAATCAGCAATAGCTAAATCCCATTTTTCCTGGGCTTTGTAAACATCCCCCCGACCTATGTAAGCATAAGCATCTTTAGAATTGATTTTGATGGCAGTATTAAAATCAGCAAGTGCTAAATCCCATTTTTCCTGATCAGAGTAAAAAATCCCCCGACTTATGTAAGCTAAAGCAAACTTAGGATTGATTTGGATGGCAGTATTGTAATCAGCAATAGCTAAATCCCATTTTTCCTGGGCTTTGTAAACATTCCCCCGATTGTAGTAAGCACCAGCATTCTTAAGATACATTTGGATTGCAGTATTGTAATCAGCAATAGCCAAATCCCATTTTCTCTGTTTAGAGTAAATATTCCCCCGATTGTTGTAAGCCCAAGCATACTTAGGATTGATTTGGATGGCAGTATTGAAATCAGCAAGTGCTAAGTCCCATTTTTCCTGGGCTTTGTAAACATTCCCCCGATTGTTGTAAAAGGCAGCACGAGGATTGAGTCGGATTGCTATATTAATCGCATCTAACCCTTCGTCATAGCGTTTTAACTCTCCTAACACCGCCAATTTTTCATTGTACAAATTGGGGTTGTTTGGTTCTGCTTGAATTGCTTGATTAGTCGCTGCTAATGCTTTCTCCATTTGCCCTAAGTATCTATATACGATACTTTGTTTTTCCAAAGCTGCGACAAAATCAGGTTGTAGCTGCACTGCTTTTTCTAAAGCTAGTACTGCCTCTTGCTCTAGACCGCCCCAACCTAATGCTAAACCCTTGCCATAATAAGCTAGATAAACAAAAGTAGGGTTAAGCTTAATTGCTTGATCAAAAGCTGACACAGCTTCAAGATATTGCCCTAACCGCCACAGTTGATTTCCTCTTTCTAACCAAAGAGAAGCCGTCGCATTGCCTTTCTGTACATTGGCTGATAAAACCGCATCTTTGATTGATTGAATTTTATCTGGATTTAGTTGAGGAGGTGGCGTATTTTCTACCTTTGGCGGTTGAACTTTCAGTTGTGCTACCAATCCCACAAATGTACTAATAGGAATGCCTAAACTATATCCCATCTGGACTCGACCATCATTAAGACCTCGATCACCTGTTTTTTGATCGATTGCTTCTTCTCCTTCTGCTCTGCCATGAATCCCAATTACTCGTCCTTGAGTATCTAGAACTGCACCGCCACTCATACCTCCATAAGTAATACTGGTATAAACTAATTCATAACCTCCGGTTAAAGAACTCGCACTTTTTGCTAGTCCAGAACTATTACTTTGAAAATCTGGTTCTTTAATTTCTACTGATCCCTGTTCCTTATCAAAAATTCGTCCCATTGTAAATCGCCAGGGTGACTGAGATCCTAGTTTGGGATAACCCGCCGTAAACATATAGTCATAATCATTCGGGTTATAATCAGCTAAAGTTGCCACTTGATAAGTTGCTTTGCTACTAAATTTGACAACTGCTAAATCCACCCCTGGTTGTCTGTTAACGCTCTCTGGAATAATCGGATATAGTTGATTGTCTGGAGCTAATATTTGATAGGTATTATTTCGACACGGTTCTTGGGCTGATTCTCTTTCACACAAAACATGGTCAGCAGTTAAAACAGTGTAAACATCCCCTTGTTTGGCAATAATTACTCCAGAACCATTCGCCTCACTACTGCTATCAATTCTGACACTAAATTGTTTAGCTTTCTGCTCTAATTGTGCTACCCATTCAGGTAGGAGTGCTTTAGGAGTATCGGGTTTTATATCTGGTAATGGTAGAGAATAAGCTGTAAGAACTTCTCGATTAACTTGGGCTAGAACGGTTTTAATGGGAATACCCCAACTCGCACGCCTAAATTGTTGAATTTCTTGTTGTGTAGGACGCGAACCGTCTTCATAAACGAAACCACTATTTATTATTGGGTAAGCACTGCGTCCATTAATTCCTATCAGTCCTCCGTAAGTATCAAGGATAGCACCGCCACTCATTCCTTGAACTATATCGCTGCTATACCCAATTTGATAGCCGCCTTTAAATGCTTGTTCAGGTACTTGGGTGGTTTTTCCTTGACGGAAAACTAACTTACCCGTTTCTGCGGAAAATCCTACCCCCCAAACTGGCGTTCCAGCTTTAGGAGTTGAGCGGTTAATATCAGCCGTTTCGTATTGTTTATTGCTGCTAAATTGTACAAGTGCTAAATCATATTTACTCAGATTCGTATTGGGCAGTAATTGAGCTTGATGTACCACTCCGTCATGTGTCTGAATCTTAAAAGTCTTGCTACCTGTAATCACATGGGCGTTAGTAACAATTAGATAAGTTTGTTGTTTTTTAGCAATAATTACCCCAGTCCCACCATTATTATTGCTGCTAATTTTGACAGTAATGTGGGTGGCGATTTCTTGCAATTCCTCTGGTGATTCTGCTTGACTAATTAGCTGTTTATTTTTGAGTTCGGTTTTGGGTTCTAAGTAAGGATTTGCTGCTAAAACTGGTGTTGTTAGTAGTAATAAACAGCTAACCAATGTAAGTGTAAGTTTCATAGTGAAGGCTTATTAAGAATAATGGGGTAGAACGAAACCGAGTTAGCAAGCCCCGCTAGTTAGAATTAATCGCTTCTTCTGAAATAATTGGAGCTTTTTGTAAAATATAATTGACAGAGATATAAGTTTGTTGCTCTGGAGGTGGGGGAGGATATATACAAACAAAATCTGATGCGATATTTGTAAATAAATTTTTCAGAACAAAATTCGGATTGTCGTGAATTTTGATAATAAAAAGTAGATTATTGCTATTACATTGTTCTGCTTCATCTTTCACTGCACAAACAACTGGATAAATATTAATTTCACCACTTTTTAAATAATTTAAACGTCCATCATTATAAGCTGCTTGAAATTTGCGCGTGGCTTCTTGACAGTGTTTTTCACGATTCCAATTATAAAAATAATCAGATTTCCAACCAACGATAATAATATGTGCCTTACGTTCGGGAACCCACGCTAATATGGCTGGTATCTTTTCACCACTAGCAGGATCTAATACTTGACGGCACAAAAATGTTACCTGATTTGCTTGGGTTTGGCTCAAAACTGGCATTGCGCCCCAATTTATAGTAGCTGCTGTTGCTAAGATACCTACCCAATTAAATAATCTAAACTTCATGTTTATCCCTCTAAAATATTGTCCCATTTAAGATTAAACATCTCCAGAAATGAATCTCAAAGCCTATTACGTTTGGTTTTTTAGGTAATTTCTGGAGATGTCTGTTAGTATCCTTTAACTCCTAGTTAAATATTTAACTAAAAGCTACTTAAAACTTATAGATTTTTCTGGAACAATAGGAGCTTTCTGGAGAATTTCATTAAACGAAATGTATTTTTGCGAACCTGCACTTTGATAAATTATGGTATTGCTTTTACCATCCAGACTACCTAATAATTTGCTTAAAACAAAATTAGGATCTTCATGCCGTTTAATAGTAAATAGCTGATTATTCCCATCACATTGATTTCCTTGCTTCGTCACAGCACAAATCACTTGGTAACTATTAATTTCACCTGTTGTTAAGTAATCCAAACGTCCATCGTTATAAGCTGCTTGAAATTTGCGCGTGATTTCTTGACAGCGCTTTTCAGGATTCCATTTAGGAAAATAAGTGGATTTCCAACCAACAATGAGGATATGTTTTTGACGTTCGGGAACCCACGCTACTGTTGCTGGTATCCTGTCACCACTAGCAGGATCGAATACTTGATTACACAAAAATTTGACTTGATTTGAATCTGACTGACTCAAAGTTGGCATGGCACTCAAATTCAAAGTTGCTGATGTTGCTACAATACCTGCCAAAAAAAGTGGTTGAAATTTCATTTTGTTCTCCTAATTTAATCGTTCAACAAATTTAGATCCCCCGCGCATCCCCCTTAAAAAGGGGGACTTTGATAGGCTTCTCCCCCCGAAGATCGGGGGCAGGGGGGGGATCTCCCAGCCTGTTCCTCTTCACACACACTCCGCCTGAATAATGCGGACTTCATGGAGTAGCTGTTCCACCCAAACTGTAATTGCCTACTTCTCCAGGTTGGCTGGAAGTGGCTAAGACTAAATAAACTCCCTCTTCTGGTAAAGCTGTCGTGATTTGAGCGTCAAAACTTCCTGCACCTCGATCGTCATTTTCTGCAACTGGTAAGACTTCTCTAGTGCCATTACTTTCTTCGAGACGGTACAACTTTAAAGATGGGTTGAATTGCTGGCTGTTCATCTCCAGAGTGACTTGTTGACCCGCCCGACCTTCAAATAAATATGCGTCAGCATAGCTATCGTCTGGTAAAATGCTATCTTCTTGGCTTAAATTTCCCTTAACAACTTGACCATTTAGCGATATTTCTTTTGGCGACGCTACCTCTCCAGGTTTTGGTAAAGTATCTTGAGAAGAAAGCTGGTTTTGTCGAACAGCAGTCCAAAAAGATTTGATTTTGTCTACAGAGATAGCGAATGCCATCCCAGTCGCTGGTGTAACTCCTAAATTAATACCGCCTACTAAAACAGGATTTAATTCTGTCTCGGTATTTACCCCAATTACTTGTCCAAGATCGTTCACTAATGGCCCGCCAGAATTGCCATAACTAATATTGGCGCTGTGTTGAATGACGCTTCGTTTTTTGTCAATGCGGCTGATATTTCCGATAGTGAATGTATTTTTGTTGTCTGTTTTGAGAGGAGTGCCGATCGCAAAAACGCGATCGCCTACTTCCGCAGAAGCCAAATTTCCCAAAGTAACTGCGGTCAAATTCTTCTGATTATTAATCCTCAGTGCAGCTAAGTCTAAACCTCCCTTAGCAAATCCCAAGACATCGGCTGGAACTTGTCTACCATCGGAAAATTCTACCGTCACGACACTTGGAGCGTCTGCAACTACGTGAGCATTGGTGAAAACTAATCCATCTTTGCTGACTACAAAACCGCTACCATGTCCCCTTCCCGCTTTGATTGTCACAACAGCCGGATTGACTTTTTTATAGACTTGATTAGCTATTTCTTGATCGGCTGTTTTTGCTGAGACGCGTATAGCAGATTCGTTAATGAACAGTTGTTGTTCTATGGCTGTAAGACTCAGCAGACTAAGGCTAGTAGAGCATAGTGCGATCGCTAGTTTCAATAGTGGAAATTTAATCATAATGAATACTTAGTAGGTATCTTGTTAAGCTTTACGTTCGGAAACTGATGTTTTTACGCAACTTTCTCAAAAATGTTCTGAAATTTTGAGTAGACAATCCTAATACTTTTGGCACAGTGTAGCCCGAAGGCAGGCTACGCAAGCTTTACTAGACTACACAGTTGTTAAATTGCGATCGCATACAAAATTTGAGATAGAGCAGTACAACTACATAAGATGTAAGGCAACAAGGAATATGGAAGAACTATATCTTTGCTGTCTGCCAATTACTTCAGGAGCTTGAAGTTTATCAAAAAATATATCCTACGATTGATGATAATTTATAAAAAGTTTACCAATTAGTTATGATTTCATAACAATTCTCGTTTTTTGGCACGTAGAGGTTAATTGCATAGAGCGAATAGCTATGCCAAAAGCAAAAAATAAAGTTTTGTAAAGTTAAAGAGAAATTATCCTTCCTCAAATAGATATAGATAAGTTAATGTCAATCAATTTTTGGCAAGATTTTGAGTTAAAGATATGATGCGCCGACTTTCTACTCTCTGGATTCGCCCAATCAACGCAGGAATGCCCAACTCGTTAATCATTTTATTACTTGCTCTAGCGACGCACTGCACATTATTAACCGCTAGCAGTTTTGCTCAAACATCATCCTCATTAACCCCGACTCCATCCGCTACTAGATCAGACGAGTTTAATACTCTGGAAAATTCACAATTAAATGAGCAATCAGGCAGCTTTTTACCTTTCACTGTGGGAATTGCAGGCAGCTTAATTTTGTTATTTTTTGGTTATAAAAAACCTGAAAAGCGGCAGCGAAAACCTGTTCGCATACATCAAAAAGTTGACCGCTATCAGGAAGAGTTTATTCTAGATTCTCCCCGAAATCAGTCTCAGAAGCAAAAAAGCGCGACGACTCCCAAAAGTGCAAATACTGTCAAACCTGCGCCAAGTGATGCTAACGGCAAATTGCCAATAGTTAATTTACATTATAACACATTAATCAACCGAATTGTTAATGAAATATTGCAAAAACAAGTTCGTTTGCCAGACTTTATTTATCAGGAGTTAGTTAAAGAAATCAATCCCAATAATAGCGAAGTTTTTGAAACTTGTTTAATTGAACAAATTAATACTACTCAGTCTCAACTTGCTCAAGTTAAAAATACCCAACAACTCTTTGTCAAAGAAAATCCAGAGATTGAGAAAGCCCGTTTAAATAGACAGATTAAAGCTTTACAAAGTATTCAAACTGCTTGGGAACGCTGGCTTAAAGACCGCCATTCCCAAGCTACTATTGCTGCTGCTGCCAAGCAAATCCGCCTTGCTGCCCCGAATGAGCGTTTGAGTACCTTAATTCAAGTTTTAGACCCTAATCAAACCAACACTCTTACCCTAGCAGAATTACAGCAGGTGGCTAAATTATTGCAAAAGGAAATAGAAGTTGATGAGTTAATTTCACAACCTCTAGAAGTTGAGCAGATAGCACGGGGAATTGCTCAAGGTATTAAATCTTATGAGCAACTAGAAGATTATTTAGTTACTTGGCTTTATGAACCAACTGCTAATCAAACTGAAAGTATTAACAATATTCTTGGCTATGGGCTAAAGTTAAAACAACGAGATCCTTGGGCATTTTGGTCAAGGCGGGTTGATAGTCAAATTTTACAACAGTTGTTTGAAGTTTTAGCTGAAGATAATTCAATCACAACTTTTGCTCTGGCTATTTCTGCGTCTGAATTAAGTATTTGGACTGAATTATTAGTTACGCTACAGTTCTTGCAAAGAGGGATGGTTAACTGGTTTGAAAAACAACCTTACGATTCACAATGGGGAACAGCTTCAAGTATTGCTACTTTTCTGACGTGGGCTTGTATTTGGTGTCAATTTTCTCAGGGTTTACAACAAACACAAAATCTTGCCGATCGCACAAGGGAATTGTTAATCAAAAGTTGTTTACAAGTAACTTTGCAAATCTTGAGGGTATTTTCTCATAAGTCATATTTTCCGCTTTACGGTGGGGTTTTTGCTTTATTTAGTCGAGATGCCCTGCAAGATGCTTTAAAGTATTTAGATGAACCTTTGCTTCATGTTGAGGGAACTCAGGAAAAAGCACGTTTTTTGACTTTACTGGGATATTCACAGCAGTTTATTGGAGAAACCGATGCAGCGATCGCATTTCATCAACAAGCTTTAGATCTTGCACAAAACGCTGGCGATCGCCCTTGCGAAATTGCGAACTTCAATCATCTTAGCCGCATCTGTGTAACTCAGAAAAATTACTCGGAAGCTATTAACTATAGCCAACGTGCATTAGTGTTAGCGCGTCAAGTAGGCGATCGCTTAGGGGAAGCTAATGCTCTGGCAAATTTGGGTTATAGTGAGGTGAAGGAAGCTCAACAGCTAGAGCGATTAAATTCCGATAGCCATGAAAGAGCGATCGCTAACTTAAAACGAGGATCTCTGTTAGCTCAAAATTTAGGCGAGATCCAATGTCAGGCTATTTGTTGCAATAGTCTGGGACTGGCTTATTTAATTATGCAACAGCCTCATACGGCTGTATCCTATCTGATTGAAGGGTCAAAGGTAGCTCAAGGATCGGGAGATTTATATTTACAAGGATTGAATTTTAATTATCTAGCAGAGGCATATTATGCTTTAAATCAGCTAGAGCAAGCTGCTTACTATGGTTTTCTGGCAATGTATTTATTAAACCAGATTTCCGCTAAGGAGTGGCAACAACCAGCAAATTTACTGGTGGTGATTCAAGGAAAGGTTGAAATTTCGTTTTTTCAAGAGTTGTTAAGAAAGCATCAGTCGGTAATTGTGGCAATTATTGGTGTTGATGGCTATGATTATTTGCTGCAATTATGGGAAAAGTATAAACAATCGTCTATTTAATGTAGGGATAGTTGATGGGGGATTTTTGAGTTTGAGCAACAGGAATTAGCATGGTTTTTGAGAAGCGATCGCTTTTGGGAAATGGGCGAATTGACAAGTTAGTGCTGGCGCGATCGCTTCTCATGTAACATCTCAGTGACTACATTTGCTCTGGCTGAATACTACCCCTGCAACTGTTGTAACTTCCCTATTACCCATTCATAAGACTGTGTATTTCCCTGTTGCTGAAATAATGTGGCGGCAGTTTGCAAGTCTGCGATCGCTTTTTGTTTGTCTCCCCTATTTACATAAACTAAACCTCGATTTGCGTAAGCTTGAGCATACTGAGGATTAATCTCAATGGCTCTATTATAATCAGCTATCGCTAATTCCCATTTTTCCTGATTATAGTAAACAACTCCTCGATTGTAGTAAGCTTGTGCTAACTTATCATTGAATTGGATAGCTTGGTTGTAATCGGCTAGAGCTAAATCCCATTTTTTCTGCTCGAAGTAAAGAACCCCCCGATTGTAGTAAGCCTCAGCAAACTTAGGATTAATTTTAATAGCTTGAGTGTAATCAACTATAGCTAATTCCCATTTTTCCTGCTTTTTGTAAATAATCCCCCGATTTATGTAAACCTCAGCTAACTTAGGATTAATCTCAATAGCTTGAGTGTAATCAGCAATCGCTAATTCCCATTTTTCCTGGTTATCGTAAACAAGACCCCGATGGGAGTAAGCATCAGCATCCCTCGGATTAATCTCAATAGCTTGAGTGTAATCAACTATAGCTAATTCCCATTTTTCCTGCTTTTTGTAAACATTCCCACGATTGTTGTAAGCTTCAGCTAACTTAGGATTAATCTCAATGGCTTTGTTGTAATCAGCAATAGCTAATTCCCTTTTTTCCTGCTTTTTGTAAACATTCCCACGATTGTTGTAAGCTTCAGCTAACTTAGGATTAATCTCAATGGCTTTAGTGTAATCAGCAATAGCTAATTCCCTTTTTTCCTGGTTATAGTAAACAATCCCCCGATTATTGTAAGCAGTAGCATACTTAGGATTAATTTCAATGGCTTTAGTGTAATCAGCAATAGCCAATTCCCTTTTTTCCTGGTTATAGTAAACACTTCCCCGATTGGAGTAAAAGGTAGCACGAGGATTGAGTTTAATTACTATGTTAATTACATCTAACGCTTCGTCATAGCGTTTTAAGTAATTTAACACACTAAACTTTCCATTGTACAAGTTGGGGTTGTTCGCTTGTAGTTGAATTGCTTGATTAATTGCTGCTAATGCTTTTTCCGGTTGCCCTAATTCTTGATAGACGACACTTAGCCTTTCCCAAGCTGCCACAAAATTAGGTTCTAGCTGCACGGCTTTCTCTAAGGCGGCTACCGCCTCAAGATCATTTCCATCTCTAAGTAATGCTATACCCTTACCATAATAAGCAAGATAAACAAAATCAGGTTTAAGCTTAATCGCTTGATCAAACGCTTTGACCGCTTCTTTATATTGCCTTAACCGCCACAGTTGATTTCCTCTTTCTAACCAGGTAGAGGCAGTTGCATTGCCTTGGGAAACATTAGCTGATAAAACCGCATCTTCGATTGATTGAATTTTATCTGGATTTAGTTGAGGAGGTGGGGTAGTTTCTACCTTTGGCGGTTGAAGTTTCAGCCGCGTTACCAACCCCAAAAAAGTACTAATGGGAATGCCTAAACTATATCCCATCTGGACTCTATCGCCATTAATTCCTCTATCGCCTGTTTTTTGATCGATTGCTTGTTCTCCTTCGGCTCTGCCATGAATCCCAATTACTCGTCCTTGACTATCTAAAACCGCACCGCCACTCATACCCCCATAAGTAATACTGGTATAAACTAATTCATAACCTCCTGTTAAAGAACTCGCACTTTTAAGTTGTCCAGAACTATTAGTGGAAAAATCTGATTCTTTAGTTTGTAATAATCCCTGTTCTTTCTCATAAATTAGTCCGATTGTAAATCGCCAGGGTGACTTATCTCCTAATTTGGGATAACCCGCCGTAAACATCAATTCAAAATTATTCGGGTTATAATCAGCTAAAGTAGCGACTTGATAAATGGCTTTGCTGCTAAATTTGACAACAGCTAAATCCACCCCTGGTTGTCTGTTAACGCTCTCTGGAATAATGGGATATAGTTGATTGTTTGGGGCAAGTATTTGATAGCGATTATTCCCACATGGTTCTTTTGCTGATACTCTTTCACACAACACATGGTCAGCAGTTAAAACGGTGTAAACATCCCCTTGTTTGGCAATAATTACTCCAGAACCATTGGCATTACTACTACTATCAATTCTCACGCTAAATTGTTTAGCTTTCTGCTCTAAATCTGCTAACCATCCTGTCGAGGCTACTGGAGGAATACTTGGTGTTGACTGTGGTAATGGTAGAGAATAAGCTGTAAGAATTTCTGGATTAACTTGAGCTAAAAAAGTTTTAAACGGAATACCCCAACTGGAACGCCGAAATTGTTGGATTTCTTCTGCTGTGGGACGCGCACCGTCAGCATAGACAAAACCACTATTTATAATTGGGTAAGTACTGCGTCCATTAATCCCCATTAATCCGCCTTGATTATCGAGAATAGCACCCCCACTCATTCCTTGAACAATATCGCTGCTATACCCAATTTGATAACCACCTTTAAATGCTTGTTCAGGTACTTGCGTAGTTTTTCCTTCACGGAAAGTTAACTTACCTGTTTCTGCGGAAAATCCAACTCCCAAAACTGGCATTCCAGCTTTGGGAGTTGAGTTGTTAATCTGAGCAACTTTGTATTGTTTATTACTGCTAAATTCTACCAGTGCTAAATCATATTTACTCAGATTAGAATTTGCCAATAATTGAGCTTGATGTACTACTCCGTCACTTGTCTGAATCTGAAATTTATTGCTGCCTGCAACTACGTGGGCGTTGGTAACAATCAGATAAGTTTGCTGTTTTTTCGCAATAATTACTCCAGTCCCACCATTATTGTTGCTGCTAACTTTCACAGTAATGTTAGTAGCCATTTCTTGTATTTGTTCTGGTGATGGTACGTCTGGTAAGGGTACATCTTGGGCAATTAGCTGTTGGTTGTTGAGTTTGATTTTTGGTTCTAAGTGAGAATTTGCTGCTAAAGCGGATGTTGGTAATAGTAACAAGCAGCTAATCAATACCAGTGTGTGTTTCATAGTTTGGTTAAAAGTAATCAAGTTCATCCCAAATATTGCAGCTATGGCAATTTGAAGTTAGTTAGACATCTCCAGAAATTAAAGGTATGTTGGCGCTTAATCCTTGTAGAGACGTGCCTTAGCACCGCCATGCGCGTTCATAGCGCACTTTGGCGCGTCTTTACATTCATTTATGGAGATGTCTAATCAATTGCCAACATCCACGCCAAACAAACAATCTATCAGCCCGTAAGGTAAGCACTATGGGCATGGTACAATCAGCAGTCAAATTAGTTGCTAAAAGCAAAGATGCGATCGCAACTAACCCTATAGCTCACGAATGGGAATGAGTAAAGAAAATTCTTAAACCTTTACTCCACAACCATTCCCGCTACTACAAAGCTTCTTACTAACGAGAACTGCTTGCTTGAGACACAATCGGAGATTGGCGGAAAAGCTCGTTGACAGAGACAAAAAGTTGTTGACCTGTACTTTGATATATTGCTTGACCACTGTTACCTTCTACAACCCCAATTAATGATGTCAGAACTTGGTCAGGATAGTCTTTGGGTTTAATAGTGAACAGCATATTTTCGCGTTTACACTTTTCACCTTGATTAGCTACGCCACAGATAACTTGATAACTATCCACCTCGCCGTATGTCAGGTAATTCAAACGTCCCTGCTGATAAGCACTTTGAAATTTCTCAGAGACAGTTTCACACCGTTCTTGACGATTCCACTTATAAAAGAAATCTGATTTCCAAGCGATGAGGCGGACGTGTCCTTGACGTTCTGGAATCCATGCTACTGTGGCTGGTATATTTTCCTTAGCAGCACTGTCAAACATTTGACCGCAAAAGAATTTGATTTCGTTTGACTCTGTTTGACTTAAAGTTGCAATTGCGCCCAAAGTCAGTAAGGAAAGGCTGGCGAGAAGAACTGATGAAGCAATTGAGTGCGATCGCAATTTGAACATAATTTCAATTTGACTGAACTTTCTATTCTTATTACGTCTGGCAGCAAGGTTTTTACGCAAGTAACGATTTTTCAGCAAATTGTAAAGAGATGTAACAAAAGCGAAAAATTGCGTAAAAGCAGATTGCCTGTGCAGTAACAGAATTAGGAGAGCAGGCGATCGCATTCTTTAATTGGTGGTTTTAGCTGTTTTAGAGCAGTAGTAGGATGCACCTAGCCCCATATCCGGCGGGCGATCGCCTGCTTTCTACTTTGTCGTGTTGTCACAAATTCCCCAAATTCATGCTAAAAACTTCCATTTACACCAGCCAATTACACTAAGAGCCTGTTTGTTGCTATTGACAACACCCGTCTTAGCAAAAAAATCTACCTTATACACAAAAATAAATACCACAGACGCAGGAGAAGATATGAGCCTAAAATCACACAAATTTGCTAGTAATTTGCTGTCAAAATCTCTGTTCAAGAGTTTTATCCCCACAACTTTAACAATTCTTTGTGGTCTGACATTTACAGATGCCTTAGTTCTGTCAGTAAATTCAGAGATGAGCCAAAAGTCATCAGACAAATTATTAATATCGCAATCAATTGATGAAGAAATTAATCTGAAATTTGAATCTCGTGGTTGCTATAGAAATAAAAGTAAAAAAGTGATTTGTGATGTTTTAGTTACAAACTTAAGTAATACACGTCCAAAAATTCAATTGTCAGCTACTAATGTTTACCCACCGTTGACAAATGCTATTGATTCTTCTGGTACTGTATATGTCACAAATGAAATAATTGCTGGAGGTTCCAGTATTAGGAATAGTGTTAATATACAATTTCCCCCTGCTATTCCTACAAAGGTCAGTTTCATTTTTGAAATACCACCACAGGTTACTGAATTAACGGCTTTAGATGTGGGTTATTTACACTGGATAGGTCGTGCTTCAACAGTTCCAAAACAAATAGCTCTTACCAATATCGGTACTATTGCATCTCAACCTAATACCTCAAGGGTTACAAACGGTAGCAATAACGGTAATTGTACTTGTCCAAATAATTCTGGCTCTGCCCGTACAAACAGTAGAAAAAAATAGTTGAAGATGTTGCTTATGAGAAGTTTTCATTAACTATTCATCTCATAAGCATACAAAATAATTTAGCCGAAAGTAGTCAAAACCTAAATACAGATTGAGTTGGAAAATGAAACCGATTAGCTTGATTGTATTAACTGCTAGTCGGTGGTGAATCTAAAAAAATAAATTCGCAGCACTTAAATTACCATGTTGAAACTGCAAAAATTTAACAATAAATATCTCCTTGGATGGTTAATAGTCTCCGTTTGTTTGTCTTTTCTGTTGCTATCAATGAGTAGGGAAGTAATCACTCTGAGCACAATTGTGTCTTGGACATTTGGTATTAGCTGTCTTAGTTTGGCAGCTTTGGGATTGAGCTACTTAAAAGATCAAAAACTAACTCAACCAGAAATTATTTGGTGGATTTTCCCAATCTGTGCAGTATTCTTTTTTATGCAAAAAGCAATGTGGTATCTATGTAAAATAATATGGATATTACGTCCATTTCCTAAAGATCCCCACGACTATTAATGTTTTTTTTGCTTGCCTCGCAATTTGAACTCCAACTTGACTAAAATTTCTATTCTTATTACGTCCAGCCGCAAGATTTTTGCGCAATCAAGGATTTTTTTCAAATTGTAAAAAAATGTAACAAAAGCTCAAAATTGCGTAAAAGCGGATCGCTTGTGCAGTAACAAAATTGGTACAGCAGGCGATCGCCTGCTTTCTACTTTGTCGTGTTGTCACAAATTCTCCAAATTCATGCTTAAAACTTTCCCTTTGCACCAGCCACTTACACTAATTGCTTGTTTATTGCTACTACCAACACCCGTCTTAGCAAAAAATTCTACCTTAGAACTAAACCTTAACTCTAATCACCAACAGATAATTGCTCAAGACGCACCCTTACTGGAAGAACTGCAAGAAATAGCCGCACAGATTACCGTTAAAATTGACAGCAACAATAATGGTGGTTCTGGAGTAATTATCGGCAAAAAACAACAAACTTATTTAGTTATCACCAACGCTCACGTTACTTATGGGGATAATAACTTTCGCATTCATACGGCTGACGGAGTTATACATCAAGCTCAATTAGTACCCAATACTAAGTTTTCTAACCCTGATTTAGCACTGTTGCAATTTCGCAGTAATAAACAATACGAAATAGCTGATATTAACACCTCAAATCTTCGCCAAGAAATCCCAGTTTTAGCTGCGGGATACTCTGGAGAAACGAATAAAATAGTTTACCGTCAAGGAAAAATTACTCAACTGCCAGAACAAGCATTTAAAGGCGGCTATCAAATTGGGTATAGCAGCGATATAGTTCAAGGAATGAGTGGCGGTGCTATCCTCGATAATCAAGGTGGACTAATTGGAATTAACGGACGCAGTGCTTACCCAATTTTAAATAGTGGTTATGTTTATGAAGACGGTTCGCGCCCCATACCAGAGGAAATAAAACAATTTAGGCGCTCTAGTTGGGGTATTCCCATACAAACCTTTTTAGCCCAAGTTAATTTAGAAACTCTCACGGCTTATTCTCTACCATTTCCAGTACAAAAATCAACTATTCCTCAACCACGTTTAAAAGGATGGTTAGGAGATTTAGAGCAGAAAGCTAAACAATTTATAGTCAGAATTGATAGCAGTACTACTGCCAATGGTTCTGGAGTAATTATTGCCAAATCAGGAGAAATATATACAATTTTAACGACAGCCCATGTGTTATGTGAAAGAGCATCAGCAACAAAATCTTGTGAGAATTATCGTTATCAAATAGTAGCTCCTGATGGCAAAGCTTATGCCATTATTCCAGATAGTATCAAAATACAGCCAGGGGTAGATTTAGCGATCGCTCAATTTAGTAGCCCAGCCACCTATCCAGTAGCTAAATTAGCAAATGCCAGCATAGTAGATCGCCAATATGGGTTTGTTGGGGGATATTCCAGTTTAGACAACCAGCAGTCTAAATGGCAATTTAGCCCTGGAGAAACATATAGTTTAGAACAAGGATTATTACAGTTAAAAGATTCTTTCTCTACTAGGGAAGGCTACGAGTTGGTCTATACCAACATCACCTACGCTGGTATGGCGGGCGCTCCAGTTTTAGATACTCAGGGACGAGTAATTGGCATTCATGGTGCAGTTGAAGGAGAAGTAGTAGTTGATCAAAAAACAGGAGATTATGGACACATTCAGACGGGATATAGTTTAGGTATTCCTATTAACACTTTTCTGAATTTAGCCAATCGCTTCAATCTTAATTCTGAATCGTTACAAGTTCAATCTTCTCCCCGTGCTCAACTTAATACAGCGCAAAAAGATGCTATTAAAAAAGCATTGCTAAGTATTAATATACCTAAAAGCAATGCCCAAGCTTCAGTATGGATAAAACG
This sequence comes from Oculatellaceae cyanobacterium, assembly GCA_036702875.1. Taxonomy (GTDB): domain Bacteria; phylum Cyanobacteriota; class Cyanobacteriia; order Cyanobacteriales; family PCC-9333; genus Crinalium. The sequence goes on from DATNQB010000055.1 coordinate 52,021, forward strand.
AGGAAATCAATTGTGGCGGTTAGGTCGATATGATGAAGCCATAGGAGCTTTTGAGCAAGCAATTAAACAAAACCCTGCCTACGTGCATTTAGCTTGGTATGGAAAAGGTATGGTATTAGCAAGTCAGGATAAGTATAGTGAGGCGGTAGCGGCTTTTGAGCAAGCTATTAGAAATAAACCAAATTTCTACCCTGCTTTAAAAGAGCAAAGCATAGCACTTCAGCAATTAAATCAATTAGAAAGTGCTTTAGTAGCAATAGATAAAGCCATTCTGATTCAGCCAGAAGATGCTAATCTCTACTTGAGAAAAAGCTTATTGTTAAAAGAATTGAAACGCTATCCAGAAAGTATTGCTGCTATTACAAAAGCTATTCAAATCAGCCCTCGCGCTGATGTTTACAATCAGCGAGGTAATATTTATCAACTTCAAAAGCAGTGGAATTTAGCAATAGTTGACTTCAACAAAGCGATTGAAATTAATCCTGTGAATACTGATACTTATATTAATCGGGGGTTGGTTTATTACAATATGAAAGAATGGGACTTAGCTCTAGCTGATTTCAATCAAGCCATGCAAACTAATCCTCAGTATGTTGATGCCTACTTCAATATTGGCTTGGTCAATTATGAAATGAACGAAACCCAAGAAGCAATACAACGGTGGCAGCAGGTTACTAATTTAGATAAAAAGCAAGCAAAACCTCAAATGGCACTAGCTGTGGCATTGTATAACAAAGGTGAATCAGAAAAAGCTTTTGAGATGGCTGAGGCAGCGTTGCATTTAGATAAACGCTTGGCAGATATAGCTTATGTTACAGAAAATTTGTGGGGCGATCGCATAATTGCAGATACTCAAAAATTCTTTGCCACCTCTAAAATGCAAGCATATCTCTCGCCGATGCAAGGGTTGTCTAGTACGGGTGATAAATAACTACAGCCGTATGGTGCGTTAGGCTGTAATTACAACTCAAAAATGCGATCGCACATCTAACTTCAGCATCATCAACTGGTGCGATCGCCACAAAGAAAGACGGGAAGCGCGGGAGCCACCATCTTTTAAGTGGTGGAGGAAGCGCGACGCAGGCAACTTTAGTTGCAGTCAAGATTTCTTGCCCAACTTTCAATTAATTCACTTGCACTAATACCTTTTTCTGCTGACAGTAATTTTATCTTATTCCAGGCCGTAGGCGTTAAAAGTACGGTTCTTTTAGCTTTAACTTCATCATGCAAAATAGGTACATTTCTTAATCTTTTCTTTGAGCCATTTTTAGATACGCCATGTATACTAAATATATCATATATAAATATCACAGGTAACAAGCAGTGCAAGTTCGGTGGAACTTTAAGTTAAAACCAAATCAATCTCAGATAGCGAGAATGTCTGAGTGGTTGATAACTTTGAGAAAACACCGTAACTATGCACTCCGCGAAAGGGAAACTGGCTATAATACTAATAACCAAAATGCCGATATTCCCATTAGTTATGCTTTTGGTTCATTTTGCGATTTAGAATCAAAATTTGAATATGGTGCTAGTTGTCCTCTCACTTGTCCTGTAGTTAAACATGGTGTTATTCCTGATAATTTATCCCTTGCTCTAAAAACAAGTAAGGGCGCAATCAAATGGGATACTGCATTGGGGATACAGATGAAGGTAACGACACAATTGCGTCATAAATATTTAAGCTTTGGGGATATTAACTCAGATGTTTTACAACGTAATATTGCCAAGTTAGACACAGCGTTTAATAATTTTTGGAAGCATGGCAGAGGATTTCCTAAATATCTGCCTAAATTAGATAGTTTTGAATACAAACCAGGACAAGTTAAATTAATTAACTTTATAGATAGTTATGCAACTGTATATCTTCCTGGTATTGGTAATGTCAAAATGTTTAATAGCAGGGACTTAAGCAAAATTCAGGAAATTAGAACCTGCACAGTTAAACGTAGCGCCTCGAATTGGTATATTTCCATGTTGTTAGAAATACCAGGAGAACTGCCAGAACTACGATGCGAAATTAACTCGGTAGTTGGTATTGATGTCGGCGTTAACAAGCTTGTAGCCTTGTCCAATGGTAGCTTTATTGAAAATATTAGAGTTACTACTAATGCTAGAACGGCTCGGCGGTTTGTAATTCGTCAACGTGCAGCGAGTCGTAAAGTTAACGGTTCTAAGAATAAAGCTAAGGCATACCAAAAGTTAGCTAAAACACAGCATAAACTATCTCAAAAACGAGATGGTTACAATTGGCAAGCTGCATCTAAAATTGTCAAAACTGCTGATGCGGTTGGACGTGAAGATCTGAAAATTACTAATATGGTTAAACGTGCTAAACCTAAACATGATGGAAAGGGAGGTTATTTAAAAAACAGAGCCGGAGCTAAAACTGGATTAAATAAAGTAATTCTTGATTGCGGTTGGGGTGATTTGTTTAATAAAATTGCATGGTTGGCAAATAAATTAGGTAAACCAGTTGTTGCAGTTAATCCAAAATATTCATCTCAAGAATGCCCTAAATGCAAACATATAGACAAGAAAAATCGTAGTGGTGAAAAGTTTATCTGTACTAACTGCCAATATACCAATCATGCTGATACAAAAGCTTCAAGAACTATAGCTAAAAAAGTTGGGCTAGTTTTCCCCAAAAAAATCAAGAAAACTCTACCCCCGGACTGGGGGAAAGTTACGCCTGTGAAGATATCAACGCCGTTTGGGGTTGAGTCCAGGAACCATGCCTTAGAGCAATTAAATACTCAGTTGAATTTGTTTGATTTAACCCAGTAAACAATTGCTGACAATCGGAAATCCAGAAAATACGGCAGAAAATCTGGAGAATCTGCGCGTCTTTAGACCGCAGAGTGTCAAATACAATCAAACACAAAATTACCGTAGGGGCGGGTTGCACAGATAATTTTTGGGCTACACAGATAAATTGATTAAACCCGCCCCAATGTCGATATGTAGTATTTTCAGGGTTTGTTACCTTTCACTATCGCTCAACCCAACCTACAATTATCCTTAAAGCCCTGCCAAAACCGCCTGTATCTTCGCATCAGCAAATAACTTCTGAGTATCAGCAATTATCCGCTTACCCCAAAGATTTTGCTTAAGATACGCCACATCTGCAAACTGCTTATCTAACTTCAAAGCTTGCGCTGCTAATTGCACACCTTTGTCTGATTCTCCTTTGGTGTAGAAAACTACTGCTAAAGCTAATTGAGGTTCCGCTTGTTGAGCATCTAGTTTAACCACTTTCTGCCATTGTTGGATAGCTGCCTCAGTTTCTCCCATTTCATAGTTAATAAAACCGATATTATTGATAGCTGCTATTAAGTTTTCATTAATACTTAGTGCTTGCTTGTAGTCAGAAAGTGCTGCACTATAGTTTTCTTGGGAATGGTAGACAAAACCTCGAATTAAATAAGCCTTAGCATACTGAGAATTGATTTTAATCGCAGTATTGAAATCATCAATAGCTTTATTCCACTGCTTCTGGCTGAAGAAAACATTACCCCGATTGTAGTAAGTATCAGCCCACTGAGGATTGATTTTAATCACAGTATTGAAATCATCAATAGCTTTATTCCACTGCTTCTGGTTAAAATAAACTAAACCCCGATTGTTGTAAACATCAGCATCATCAGGATTGATTTTAATCACAGTAGTGTAATCATCAATAGCTTTATTCCACTGCTCCTGGTCTTTGTAAACATTACCCCGCTTGTAGTAAGCATAAGCCTGAGAGCTTTGAGCAATAGCATTATCAGGATTGATTTTAATGGCAGTATTATAATCATCAATAGCTTTATCCCATTGCTCCTGGTCTTTGTAAACATTACCCCGATTGAGGTAAGCTTTATCAGACTGAGGATTGATTTTAATGGCACTATTATAATCATCAATAGCTTTATCCCACTGCTCCCGGAAGTAGTAAACTAAACCTCGATTGTTGTAAGCTTTATCAGACTGAGGATTGATTTTAATGGCACTATTGTAATCATCAATAGCTTTATCCAACTGATTCTGGTTTTTGTAAACATTACCCCGATTGTAGTAAGCGTTATCAGACTGAGAATTGATTTTAATAGCACTATTGTAATCATCAATAGCTTTACCCCACTGCTTCTGCTCGTCGTAAACATTACCCCGATTGTTGTAAGCTAAATCTAACTTAGGATTGATTTTAATCACAGTAGTGTAATCGTCAATAGCTTTACCCCACTGCTGTTGGTTTTTGTAAACATTACCCCGATTGTAGTAAGCATCAGCATACTGAGAATTAATTTTAATAGCAGTATTGTAATCATCAATAGCTTTATTCCACTGCTTCTGCTCGGAGTAAACTAAACCCCGATTGTTGTAAGCATCAGCATCATTAGGATTGATTTTAATGACACTATTGTAATCATCAATAGCTTTACCCCACTGCTTCAGTTCCTGGTAAACTAAACCCCGATTGTTGTAAGCATCAGCATCATTAGGATTGATTTTAATGACACTATTGTAATCATCAATAGCTTTACCCCACTGCTTCTGCTCGGAGTAAACATTACCCCGATTGTAGTAAATATCAGCATCATCAGGATTAATTTTAATAGCAGTAGTATAATCATCAATAGCTTTACCCCACTGCTTCTGATCGACGTAAACTATACCCCGATTGTTGTAAGCATCAACATAGTTAGGATTGATTTTAATTGCAGTATTGTAATCATCAATAGCTTTATCCCACTGCTTCTGCTCGGAGTAAAGATTACCCCTTAAATTGTAAGCATTCGCAAACTGAGGATTGATTTTAATTGCAGTATTGTAATCATCAATAGCTCTATCCCACTGCTTCTGCTTGGAGTAAACTGAACCCCGATTCAAGTACAAAGCAGCACGGGGGCTGATGTCAATCCCTTTTTGAATCGCTGCAATTGCTTCTGGATACCTTTTTAAATCGGATAAAATTATTGTTTTTGTATAATACAGATTCGGGTCTTGAGGCTGAATTGCGATCGCTTTTTCTACCGCTACTAATGCTTCATCCAGTTTCTTTAAGTTTCTCAGCACTATACTTTGCAATCTTAACGCTGGATAGTAATCAGGTTTTTTGCTAATAGCTGTAGAAATTGCATCTGAAGCTTCTGAATATTTCTTCTGTTCATTTAACACCAACCCGCGTCCATACCAAGCTAGATGAACAAACGCAGGTTGCAGCTTAATTGCTACATCAAAAGCCGCTATTGCTTCATCATATCGACGTAACCGCCACAATTGATTTCCTCGTTGTAGCCATACCGAAGTCTTAGCATTACCTTGAGGAACACCAACTGTTAATATTGCTTTCTTAACCGCATCTTGTTGTACTGCATTTAAATCAGGTGGTGGCGAGTTTTCTACTTTTAACCATCCCGAATTAATTTGTAGTCGATTTGCTATACCCAGAAAAGTGTTAGCAGGAATACCTAAACTATATCCAAACTGAAGTTTATTGAAATCACCTGCTTGGTCGTCAATTGCGGTTTCTCCTTCCGCAGCACCATGAATTCCTATCACTCTACCAAGACTATCTAAAACAGCGCCTCCACTCATCCCACCATAAGTAATATTGCGATAAACTAACTCATATCCTCCGGTTAAAGAAATAGCACTTTCGGCAGCAACAGCACCTTGATTTCTACCCTCAACTCGATAATTTTTTACTCGTAATAATCCGATTTCTTGCTCAAGTATATCTCCAGGGCTAAAGCGCCACTGTGATTGCTTGTTACCAAACTTGGGATACCCCGTAACAAACGTAGACTGCTCATCTTTTACAGCAACATTCCCGATAGTTGCTACTTGATAGCTGTCATTACTATTAAACTGTACAACCGCTAAATCTACCCCCTCTTCCTTTCTCACTCGGCTAGAATCTACCGGATAAATCTTCCCATCTGGGGTAACGATTTCATAGTTAGTTGAATTATTGATCACATGAGCGCAAGTCAGCACATAATAAGTATTATTCTGTTTAGCAATAATAACTCCTGACCCGCTATCTCGATTGTCATTTTTATTATTAATTCTCACAGTAAACTTTCGAGCTTGTTCATTTAATTGCCCTAACCATCCGGTTAACTCTGGTTCGTAAACATCATCAATTGAAATAGGTGGTTGCGGAAAAGAATAAGCCCTAGCAAAATCTTGTGGTAACTGTGCTAAAAACGTTTGTAAAGAAATGCCCCAACTAGAACCCCGCAGTTTTTGAATTTCTGCTGGCGTAGGTTTAGCATTATCTTCATAGACATAACCACTATTTAAAATCGGATAACTGCTGCGTCCATTAATACCAATTAATTCCCCATATTCATTTAAAATCGCCCCGCCACTCATCCCTTGTACCACAGCACTGTTATAGCCAAGTCCATAACCTTGTTTTAAACTGCGTTCCGGTAGGTAAGTAATTTTTCCTGGTAGATAAACTAACTTTCCACTCTCCCCAGAAAATCCCACTGCCAAAACTTCGCCATTCACTCGCGGCAGGTTTGAGGGATCATATTGTGCCAGAGAATATTCTTGATTACTGGTAAATTGTAATAAAGCTAAATCGTAATTACCTAACGTGCTATTTGGCACTAATTGCGCCGTATAAGTTTTACCATCAGGGGTACGAACTTGAAGATTTTTACTATTATTAACAACATGAGCATTAGTCAAAACCAGATAAGTTTGTTGTTGTTTTGCTATTAGTACCCCGGAACCGCCGTTATTTTCTGAACTAACTTTAACTGTAATTTCAGCAGCAATTTTTTGTCGTTCTTGTAAAGATAGAGGTGGCGGAACATCGTCTGGAATAGTTGAATTAGGTTGTTGAGCGTAAATAGCGTTTGCTGTCATTACAGGAGTTGCCAGTAATAGTAAGCAGCTAAATAATGTCAATGGGCGGTTATACATAATGAAAAATCAAGGGTTAGAGAATTTGTTTGTTGAGAGTAAAAATTCAACGCGGGCATCTTGCCCGCACTACATTGAACCTGGTCACTGTTTTAATCTTGTAGGGGCGGGTTGCACTCTTATGCTATGCCTCCGAACCCTAGATATATATAAACCCGCCCCAACCCCAAGGACAATTTATGCGTAAGTCCTACTGGTTTTAACCTCGTAACCTCGTTTAACCTCGTTCCCAGGTTAAACCTGGGAAAGAAATCAAGAGGCTCTGCCTCGTAGCAAGGGGAAACCTAATTATTTAGAACTTGTTGCTGTTTCAATCAATGGAGCATTACGGAAAAAACTATTCACAGAAAGATAACTTTTCTGTCCAGCATTTTGATAAAATAAACTCGAAGCTGTTCCTTCAAAAACTTGTAATAATCTAGCGAGAACCTCATCAGGCTTATCGTGCGATTTAATAGTAAAAAGTTGATTGCTGCTATCACACGGTTGTCCCTGAGATGCTAAAGCACAAATTACTGGATAATTATTTACCGCGCCTGTTGCCAGAAAATTCAAACGCCCTTGATTAGACAAATTCTGCATTTTCTGTGTAACAGCTTGGCATCTAGCTTGCGGATTCCAGCGATAAAAATACTCAGATTTCCAACCAATTAAACGAATATGCCCTTGACGTTCAGGTATCCACGCTATTGTGGTGGGAATATTTTCACCGCTAGTAATATCTACCATAGAACGGCAAAAAAATGTGACTTTATCTGGCTCAGTTTGGCTAAAAGTTGGAGCCGCATTTAAAGTTAAAGAAATTGCTGTTGCCAAAACAGATAAATTGCGAAGTGTCGATAATTTCATAATTTTCTCCTAGTAAAAAATGTTTCAATCATTCAGCCGTCAGCACATCGCTTTTCAACTAAAATTCCTTCATCTTCTTTGCTACCCACCCCACATCATCACCGATTAGCTACTGCCCGAAAACTATAATTACCTGATTCTCTAGCAGCAGAAGTAGTTGCCAATACCATATACACCCCATCTTCAGGTAAATTAGTCACAACTTGAGCGTTAAAATTACCTGGTGCTTGGTCATCATTTTCTGCTAATTTAGCATAACTTTCTCGACCGTCAGACTCTTTGATTTGATACAAAACCAAAACCGGATTTAATTCTTTGCTATTCATTTGCAAGGTAACTTTTTTATCTGCCTTACCTTTAAATAGATAAATATCCGCATAGCTACCATCTTCCAAGACGTTCTTTCCTTCTCTTAAATACCCCGTAACTGCTTGACCATTTAATGCTATTTCTTGTGGGGGTAACGGTGCTTTGTCTTTAGGTAAAGTTGAAACAGGAGAAAGTTTTTTTTGCCGTACTGCTGTTAGAAAAGCTTGTATTCTATCTAAAGAAATGGCAAGATTTATATTTGTACCTGCTGCAAAACCAATTCGGTTTCCTTGTCCATCTTGGACATCACCCAATATCCCAGCAGTATTGACTCCGATTACTTCACCTTTGGAATTGAATAATGGCCCACCAGAATTTCCTGGGTTAATACTAGCAGTGTGTTGAATCATGCTTTCTTTTTCATCAAGACGGCTGATGCTTCCTTGAGTAAAGGTATTGTTTAAATCTTCATCTAGTGGTGTACCAATTGCATAGACACGATTTCCCACCTTGAATGATTTTGGGCTACCTAATGCAACTGTGGTTAAGTTTTGAGGTCGAGCAATTTTCAAAACTGCTAAGTCTAAACCACCTTTAGCAAACCCAATTACATCGGCTGGAACTTGTTTCCCATCAAAAAATTTTACTGTGACTACACTAGGCGCACCAGCGAGGACATGGGCGTTAGTGATAATTAATCCATCTTTGCTGACAATGAAGCCGCTACCATGACCGTTGCCGACTTTGATGGTAACGACGGCGGGATTAACTCGTTGATATATGCGAGTCGCTTCTTTTTCCTCTGCACTTTGGGCTAAAACACGGGCTTGTGGTGTGTTAATGAGTAGCAAGGCTGGTATTGCAGTTACACTTAGCAAACTAATGGTAGTGAAAAGTGCTGCGGTGGTTTGTTTGAGCCGTTGAGAAGTGAGCATTTCTTGATTAGAGTAGTGGTGCTATAAAGATTACGGTCTGGCTGGGATATTTTTACGCAATTTACCTCTGCGGGTCAATGAAAATTTTTAACTGCTAGCTAAAAGTGCTGATTTTCTTGACTGTCAACTACTCTACTTGGTCGATATATACGTATTTCTGCGCCTGAGATCAAAATTTCTGTCATAACTGGGATCAGGGGATACTCCCCAGAGTGCGATCGCTCTCCTTGTGAGGGTGCTATCTGCTTATCTATACGCTCTGAATAATTTTTTCAAATATTTACAAAACTTTACTTTGTGCCTTGAAAAGTTTGGAGCTATCATTACAGGCTTGCAAAAAAAACTGACTCGCGAAGGATTAAAAAATGAGTTACGCCGTACATGATTCGCTCTTTCTGACCTAGTTGGCTGTAAACAGTGCGAACTGACATTGCGCGATCGCCTGCAATTTTTTGAGTTTTGTGAGTTTTGAATTAAAACACAATATTGAATTAAACATCCAGGCAGATATAAAACATTGGCAATGGAAATTCTTAATCAAAATTTAAGAATTAAATATATGCGAGCAGTGGTAATGTTCAAAATTTCCCTAGAGGTAGTGTATTAATCTCAGATTTAAGTAACCTTTGTAAAGATATTTTAACAAGTGCATAAATTGCTAATTGTGCAGCGATAAATCTATACAAGCAACTTTATTGAGGAAAAGGCACAAATCAACAAGTTAGTAGCCTTTGATTATTAGAAACAAAAGTACCTGATTTTAATGCAATTGGCTATTGATGGTTACGCCAATAAAATTAGTAGAGGTTAATAAATGAATATTAAAAAAGTACATTGCCCTAATTGCGGTAACTATGCGGAACGATACAGTGAGCCTCAAATCATCAGAACCGAATGTTCAAGATGTGATTACTTAATAATCAATTCATTTACTGGTAATGTGATTGAGGCTTATGCTCCTGGCTTATCTATTAATAGAGCCGTTAATCTAGCTAAATTCTGACATTATATTCCTCAGATTATTTATGAAAAACATGAATAATCTCTGCAAATTTGATCAGGGAATCGTAAATTGCTGTCAGAGTTACAACGAGTGGCTAATCTTACTGCTTTCAAATAAAACTTGCCAAATTTAAACATTTTTCAGGAACCTATATGAAGAGAGATAATTATAATTCGCGAATGAAATGGATTATTTACCTCAGCAAATATTTTTTGCTGACCTGTATTATTTGCATATTCATCGGCTTGTTGTTTTTAAGTTTTGGTGGTTTAGATTTTGCCACTCTGGCGCTTTTAACAATCGGGCAATGGTTATGGCGTTTAGCAGTGGTAATCTTTTGTTTAATTGGCATAGCAATATTTTTAGAGTCTTGGGATTAATTTTTTCAAGAATTCTCGTGCTTTCATGCACCTTGAAAAGCAAATCAGCTTGGATGATGGTTTGTCATACACTGCTAGATAAAAAAGTTCCGTAGAATTACGGATGTAAAGTCCTATGTTTTTTGATATATCTAGAGAAATTATTTTAATTCAACGTAAAAAACTTTAAGTAGTGAAAGAAAAGTCACTAAATCAAGAAGTTTTTGTTGTAAAACTCTGAGTTTTTTGGCATTGAGTATTTAACAACACAGTTGTTTGCAAGTAGCTAGAAGGTAGCAATTAACATTGCCATTAGTTGGGGGCTGACTTGGGCATTTTTGAAAAAAATACACAAGGTGAAAACGTAAAAATGTCGCGTAATGAAGCCTCTATTTTCAACAATGCTTTCGGTTCTAATGAGATATTACTCAACTCTTCATTAGAGCACACTAGCTTTTTACTCTTAAACAGTTCTGACTTAACAAAATCCCTAACTCTATCCCAACCAATTAATTATTTCTCTCCATTAAACCGTTTTGATACATTCTCGCTACCAACCCAACAACCTGCTGTAGTTGAACCAATTAAACAGTTCAAGACTTTCAACCATCAAGTTCAGAAAAAAGTTAACACCGCCATTTTGTTAAGTTTTGTAATTTTTGGCATAAATCGCTGGGGTTGTACCGATAACCCTAGAGAACCCAATCGAGCAGGCGATCGCCTATTTCCATCAAGTTATGTAACAAATTTGAGTAACCTGCATAAAAACAGATCACTCATCGCAATTACATAATTAGAACGGTTTTATCAGGTTGGCAGTATGAAGCAAATTTACTCAAATGAAATGGAATTATGACTTATATCTTACAAAGAGCGCCTAGAAAATGAACAACACCTACATCCTCGTCAACAATATAGATGATACTCAATCCTTGATTTCGCAGCATTCGATCGCCTTTATAGATAAAAACGTTCCAGATTACGAATCATTGGTGCGAGGAGTAGTTGAAGGCACTGAAGTGGTGTTGCTCAATCCCGATTCTGATGGGGTGCGACAAATTACCGCCGCATTAGCTCAGCGAGTGAGCGTAACCTCTATTCATATAGTCTCTCACGGGATACCAGGGCAAATTCAGTTAGGCAATGTTGATTTAAATATTGAAACCATTAATCGCTATGCTGTAGATTTCCAGCAGTGGGCGATCGCACTTGCTCAAGATGCAGAATTAGTCATTTATGGCTGCGAAGTCGCACAAGATAATATAGGGAAATCGTTAATTTGGCAATTAAGCAAACTCACAGGCGCAACGGTAACTGCTTCTGTTACAAAAACTGGTAGCGCCGCCTTGGGTGGGGATTGGAATTTAACTGTGACGACTGGAACAAAAGCCGCTGACCTAGCTTTTTTAGCGACGACGAGGAAAAAGTATAGCGGGGTTCTAGCCGAAAACAGAACTTGGAAGTCCGCAATTAATGGATTTTGGGATGTTAGTAGTAATTGGACAAATAATCAACCTCCTCTAACAGGAGATGATGTAACGATTAGTTTTCCCATTAATGACATTACAACGACTTACCGAACGGGTAATACTTCCCTCAATAGTTTTGTTTCCGATGAGGCATTTGTCTTTTCTGGGGGAACATTAACGATTAATATTCTTGATGTTAACAACAATTTAACCCTCAATAGTGGAAGCTTAACTTTAAACGGCACAACAGCCAGCGCCATTGATAACTTTACCCAAACAGGAGGGGCATTAGCCGGAACTGGGGAAGTAATTGTTAACAATACCTTTAACTGGAGTAATGGTTATCAAGCAGGAATCGGAAAAACCACTCTCAAAGGAAACAGTACTTTCAGTACCACCAATATCAAATCGATAGATAGAAGAACCATAGAAAACCAAGGTA